>NZ_MUXF01000001.1:0-300000 GCF_003063295.1 Arcobacter lacus | reverse complement strand
AATATAATAGCTTTTAAAGTAGTAGCTTTAGACTCTAAAGAAATATTGAAATTATTTAATCAAAAAAATACAAAATCAGATAAAGATTATCGATTAAAGAATTTATTTTCTAAAAGTTATTTTAAAGAGATGCGAGTTTTAAAATACAAAGAAGTTTTATTTCACTGCGATGAAGATATCTCAAAAACTATCAACTTTATTATTAGAAATAAAGATGATTTTTATATTTTAAAAATTGACTTGGAAAATATTCTACAAAGTTTATCTAGTGATTTTTCTAAAAAAACTTTAATACTTGATCCTAAAGGGACATTTTTAAATGATTTCAAATCAAGTTCATTTAAAGAAGAAGATTATTTTTCAAAAAAAGTTTATATTGATAATAAAAAATATTTTACTTTTTTAATAAAGAAAAAAAGTGAATCAAAAAAAGATTTTATAGAACAATATCACAAATCTATTATAATTTCAGGATTTTTTATAGCTTTTTTTATAGCTTTGATTTTTTCAGTAATAATTTCTAAATTAAATAGGAATATTGAAGAAGACAATAAAAAATTAGATTTAAATATAAAAGAAAAATATTTAAAACTAAATGAAAATCAAGAAATTATGGATAATCATATTATGTTTATTCGTATAGATAAAAATGGATTTATAACAAAAGTAAGTAAAGCTTTTTGCTATTTTTTAGGTTTTTCTGAAGCTGAATTGATAGGACATGATTATAAAATATTAATTCATAAAGATATAAAAAAATTGGGACGAATGGTAAGAAAACGATTAAATGAAAAAATTTTTCATTTAAATGAAATAAAAGGTGCAAAAAAAGATGGTGAACTTTTTTGGGTTGATTTACTTATTGAAGTAATTTTTGAAAATGATCAAATTGATTCTTATAATATAATTTGTACAGATAGAACAAACAAGAAAAAAATAGAAAATTTATATAATAATTTAAATAATCAAATTGATGAATATGATGCTATTTTTGAAAATGTTCATAGTGGAATTGCTTTGATTGATTTAGATGGAAAATTTGTGAAACTAAATAGTAAAATGGGTGAACTTCTAGGTTATACAAGTTATGAATTGTTGACAATGACTTGTATAGATGTTGTAGAAGATGACTCAAAAACTATTTTAGACAAAATATTAAAAGAGATAGATGACATAGGAAATATCTCAAAATTGGAAAAAATATTTATTAAAAAAGATAAAACACCGATTCATTTAGAGCTTTCTTTAAGTCTTTTAAGTGATAAACAAAGAGTTGTTTTTGTGATAAATTCTTTGGAAGATAAAAGAAAATTACAAGAGTTAAATTTAGATTTGGCAGAAAAAATTAAACAAGAAGTTGAAAAAAATATTCAAAAAGATAAGTTCCATCAACAAGAACAACTAAAAAATGCAAAATTGACTTATATTGGATCATTAGCCGCTGGAATTACACATGAAATAAATACTCCACTTACTTATATAAAAGGTAACCTTGAAATGATGTCTTATGATATTTTGGATTTACCAGATGGAGATATAAAAGATAGAATGTTACTTGATAGTGAAAAAATGAAAGAGGGAATAAATAGAATTGCAAATATTGTTGAATCAATGAGAGAAATGGCTCAAAGTAGCAAAGAAGTAAAAGAAAAAACAAATATTTATAGCACTTTAATAACTTCTTTAACAATGGTACACAATCGCTCAAAACAAATAAGTAGAATTTACTTAAATAATGAGCAGTTTGATATAAATAATATAGATAAAAATCAGTTTTCATTTTTTAGTAAAGTGCAAAAACAAAGAATAGAACAAGTTTGGGTTATAGTTATAAATAATGCTCTTGATGAGTTAATAAAAATTGAAAATTATGAAAATAGAAATTTAAATATTTTCTTATATGAAGAAGAAAATGAAATAATTGTAAAATTTAAAGATAATGCAGGAGGAATAAAAGAAGATATAATAAATGATATCTTTGAACCATTTGTATCATCAAAAGATCACAGTGGAATGGGAATTGGTTTAAATATAGCTAAAAAAATTATAGAAGAACAAAATGGAACTATAACAGCATATAATGAAGATGAAGGTGCAGTTTTTGAAATAAAATTAAAAAAATATATAGATGAAAGTAGATAAATGAGAATAGGATTTATAGGCGATATTGTTGGACGACCTGGAAGAAAAATTATAAAAGAAAATTTGATAAAAATAAAAGCTGAGTTTAATATAGATTTTATAATAGCAAATGGAGAAAATGCAAGTCATGGTTTTGGATTAACTGTTGACAGTGCTAAAGAGCTTTTTAAAAGTGGAATAGATTTAATAACTGGTGGAAATCATAGTTTTGATAAGAAAAAAGATATGTTAGCTTTACTTGAAACTTCAAATGTTTTAAGACCAGATAATTATCCAGAAGGTTTAGTTGGAAGTGGAGTAAAAATTTGTGAAATAAAAGATGAAAAACTTGCAGTTATAAATTTAATGGGACAATATGGTATGCCAATTGTTGAAAATCCTTTTAATTGGGCAAAAAAATTAATTTCAAAACTTCAAGAAGAAAATATTAAAAATATTTTTATAGATTTTCATGCTGAAGCAACAAGTGAAAAAAGAATAATGTTAATGATGTTAAAAAATCAAGTAAGTGCTATTTGTGGAACTCATACTCATGTTGGAACAGATGATTTACAAATCTTTGAAAATACAGCATATTTAACAGATATTGGATTGACAGGTTGTTATGATAATGTTATTGGAATGGATGCAAAAATTCCTATACAAAAAGTAACGACAGGTATAAGTGGACATTTTGAAGTTCCAAACTCATGTAAATCGATTTTACAAATGATGGTTGTTGATATTGAAGATGGTATTGCAAAAAATAGTTTTAAGATAAAAAAATATTGTAATAGTTCAGATTTGATAATCACTCAAGCAATTATTATTTAATAATATTTACGATAAAATCAGTACATTATTGCTAAAAAAGGTTTAATTGATGATAATAATTCCTCAAACAAAAGGTGGCGTTGGAAAATCCACAGTTGCTATGCAAGTAATCGCACCTTATTTATATAAAAAGCATGGTAAAAAGATAACTTACATAGAAATTGATGATGAAAATAATGATTCAAGATCTTTTACAAGAACAGAAATTGTAGATAAAAGAATGCTTGGAACAAACAAAATAACAGATTTAGATGAACTAATCTTAATGGATGATAAACATGAAGTTATAGTTGATGTTGGTGGAAATAAAACATCTTCTTTAGTTCTTGATGAGATAAAAAAAGTTGGTTCATTTGGAAATGTAAAATGGATTATTCCTTTAGGTGATGGTGAGCTTGATGGAAAAAATGCAATTGCAACTATGAAAAAAATTAAAAAAATTGAAAAAAATCCAGAAGATAATCTAATCTTTGCATTAACAAGAGCTATTTCTATGGATGAAGATTATTATAATGAGCAATTTATTAATTTTTTCGGACATAAATATCTTGATTCAAATTCTGTAATTTGTGATTTTGTAAAAGATCCAAAATATTTTCCAGTTAAAAATGACAAGATTATAACAATGAGTAGATATTTAGGAAGTACTGTTTGGGAAATGGCTTATAATAATACTGATTTTGCAGCAAAAGCTATGAGTGCAAAAGAATTAGGAGATATTGAAGCAGCAAGAAAATATCTCTTTTTTAGAAGAATACAAACAGAAGCAAAAGATTATGTATTAAATACTTTAAATAGAATTTTTTGTGATTTAGATAAATGGATAGAAATTAAAAAATGAGTGATATGAGTTTCAAACAAGCCAAAGAGCTAGTTGAAAGAATGGAATTTTCTGAAATTGCTATAAATAAAGCAATGGAAAATTTAGAAAAATCATCACAAAACTTTGAAGAGACTTTAAAACACCAAGAAGATATTATAAATAGACTTCCTTATGCTGATAAAAAGTTATCAATTATGGCAATTTTAGTTGCTGGAAATATTGGTTTGATTATTGGTTTATTAATTGGAAAATATCTTTTATAAAAAAATTAAAATTTAGACTTTGTTCTAAAAGTTGTTATTAAATAAAACGGTTCCTTTTTAATGGGAATCATTTAAAAGGAAAATTATGGAAAAACAAGAAAAAATTGTATCGATGTTTAATAATATAGCAGGAACTTATGATATAGCAAATAGAGTTTTATCAATGGGAATTGATAAATCTTGGAGAAATAAAGCTTGTAATAAAACTTTTGAATTGTATGCAAAAAAAGATATAGAAAAGATAGTTGATGTTGCTTGTGGAACAGGTGATATGATACTTTTTTGGCAACAAGTCGCAAAAGAAAATGGTATAAATTTAAAAAATATTATTGGTGTTGATCCAAGCGTTGGTATGATGGAAGTTGGTAAGAAAAAACTTCCTGATGTTGAATTTATAGAAGCTTATGCTACACAAATGCCTTTGATTGATAAAAGTGCAGATATTATCTCTATTTCTTATGGTATTAGAAATGTAGTTCAAAGACAAGAAGCTTTTGATGAGTTTGCAAGAGTTTTGAAAAAAGATGGTTTAGTTGTAATAAATGAATTTACTAAAAATAAAAAAGAGAATTTACTTGATCATTTAACTGATTTTTATTTAAACAAAGTTCTTCCAGTTTTAGGTGGATTAATCTCTAAAAATAAAGAAGCTTACAGATATTTACCTGATTCAATTGATGAGTTTTTAACAACTGAGAATTTATGTAAAGAGTTAAAACAATCAGGTTTAGAGCCAGTTTATGTGAAAGCTTTTTCTATGAATATTTCAACTTTAATTATTGCAAAAAAAATATAGTTTTTTGCAATAATAAAGGTAAATTTTGAACTCACCAATTTCTGTATCAACTTTAAATCTTCAAATTAAATCTTTACTTGAAACTACATTTATTCAAGTTTATGTAGAAGGTGAGATTTCAAATCTTACTTATCATAACTCAGGACATATATATTTTTCAATAAAAGATGAAAATTCTACACTTTCTTGTGTAATGTTTAAAGGGAATACAAAATATCTAAAATTTCAACTTGAAAATGGTTTAAAAATAGTAATTACAGGAAGTTTAACAGTTTATGCTCCAAGAGGAAATTATCAACTTTTATGTAATAAAATAGAACCTTCTGGAATAGGAAGTTTATCTTTAGCTTTTGAACAATTAAAAATTAAACTTGAAGCAAAAGGTTACTTTGAAAGAAGCAGAAAAAAAACTTTACCAAGATATCCTAAAAAAATAGCAATAGTAACTTCTCCAACTGGTGCTGCAATAGAAGATATGAAAAAAGTAGCAACTCATCGTTGGTCTTTAGTAGAGTTTATATTAATCCCAACTTTAGTTCAAGGTGAGGGGGCAAGTTTAGACATAGCAAATTCTATAAAATATGCTGATAAATTAAACTGTGATATTATGATTGTTGGACGAGGTGGAGGAAGTATAGAAGACTTGTGGGCTTTTAATGAAGAGATTGTTGCAAATGCAATTTATGAAGCAAAAACTCCAATTATTTCAGCAGTTGGACATGAAGTTGATTATTTAATTTCAGATTTTGTTGCTGATATTCGAGCTGCAACTCCATCAAATGCAATTGAAATAGCACTTCCAGATATAAATGAACATAGAATTTACCTTGATTCTTTAGAAAATGAAATTACAAATAGATTTAAAAATATTTTATTCAATAAAGAACAAGAGTTAAAAAATATGAAAAAATTATTTGAACAAAACTCTATTGAAACAAAATTCAATTTCATACAAACTCAAATTAATTTTATAAAGTCATCATTGAAAATAAATTTGAATCAAAAATTTTTAAGTTATCAAAATCAAATAGATTTACTAAAATCAAATTATTTATCAAATCATCCAGATAAAAAAGAGAAAAATGGTTTTGTACAAATTAGCAAAAGCAATAAAGTTATAAATTTAGCAGATTTAAAAATTGGAGATGAAATAGAGTTACAAACTCCAAAGTATATTGCAAGTTGTACTTTAAATAAATTACTAAAACAATAGAATTTAAGTTTAGTATAGATAAAATAATGAAAATTCGTTTAATTTATACATATCTAATAGAGAGGGAATATTAATGGAAAATAATCGTGATAAAGCTGTAAGTTCTTCAAAGATTACTGAGTTTATGACATTTGAGTTAGGGGCAATGAAGTACGCAATTGAGTTGCCAAAGATTAAAGAAATTTTAACTTATCCAGATAATATTACAACTTTACCAAATACTTCAAAATGGGTAAAAGGTTTGATTAATTCAAGAGGAGAAGTTGTTCCTATTTTAGATATTAGAATAAAGTTCAACACAGGACCTGCTGTTTATGATGAAAATACTTCTATTATTACAGTTATTACTGAAGATAAAAGAATGATAGGAATAGTTGTAGATTTAGTTGATGATGTTCAAAAACTTGATACTAGTATGTTAGCACAAGTTGCAGAGATGGGTTCAGCGATTCCTCCTAAATATTTAAAAGGTTATGTTAGACTTGATAATAACCAAATGCTTGTAATCATGGATATCGAAAGAGTTGTTGATAAAGAAGAGTTACAAGACTGATTTTAAGTAAATCAAGAATCTCTTGATTTACTCTTTTATAGATATAGAGATAATTTTTACATCTTCTAAAGGTTTATCTCCATTATATTTTCCATTTGTTCTTACGTTTTCTATTGCTTTTACTACATCAAATCCATTTATAACATATCCAAAAATAGTGTGATAACCATTTAACCAATAAGTTGGAACAGTTGTTATGAAAAATTGACTATTGTTTGTATTTGGACCTTTATTTGCCATAGCTAAAATTCCAGGTTTATCAAAAACAGCATTTTTTGCAAACTCATCTGCAAAATCTTCTTTCCAAATAGATTCTCCACCAGCTCCAGTTCCTGTTGGATCACCACCTTGAATCATAAAGTTTTTAATAACTCTATGAAAAATTTGACCATTGTAATATCCATTTTTTGCATGAGTTACAAAATTTTCAACAGCCTTTGGAGCTAAGTCTGGTCTTAATTCAACTTCAATATCACCTTTTGAAGTTTTAAATGTAGCTATTGGATTAGCAGCATTTAAAAATAGTGTAAAACAACAAAGAATAAATAGAATTCTTTTCATAAAATTGCCTTTTTTGTAGATTTTTTAGTAAATTAGTATAGTGTATTAGATTTAAAAAAAGATAAAAAAGATATTTTATAATACTTTAAAAAAAAAGTGTTAAAATGCACAAAATTATTAACTATTAAATATAAAAAAATAAAAGGCTTATAAATGACATTTGAAATGTTATACAGCAAAATTCATAGAGCAACTGTAAGTGACGCAAATCTGAATTATGTTGGTTCGATTACAATAGATGAAGATTTGATGAAAGCAGCTAATTTAAGAGTTGGTCAAAAAGTTGATATTGTAAATATTAATAATGGTGAAAGATTTCAAACTTATATTATAAAAGGGCAAGCAGGCTCTAAAGATATGTGCTTAAATGGAGCAGCAGCTAGAAAAGTAGAAATTGGCGATAAAATTATCGTTATTGCTTATGCAACTTTTAGTGAAACAGAACTTGAAAACTATAAACCAACAGTTGTTTTAGTTGATGATAAAAATAATATTGAATTAATAACTCATGAATTAGAAGGAGGTAAATATGTTTGATGGACTTGATTTAAAAAATTTGAATTTGGGTGATATGTTAAACCAATTTCAAGATATGGCAAAAAGTGCACAAAATGAAAATGCTTCAAGAATTTTTACTTCAAAAGCTGGTGGAGGAATGATAGAAATATCAATCAATGGAAATTCAGAAGTTGTTGATTTAAAAATTGATGATTCTCTTTTAGAAGATAAAGACTCTTTACAAATTTTACTTATCTCTTGTATGAATGATGTAATTAAACAAAGCGATGAAAATAAAAAAATGATGGCTATGAACTTAATGGGTGGTTTAGGCTCATTTGGACAAAAGTGATTTGATGAAAGATTTATTAAATTCTTTTGAAGATTATTTACTAAAAAATCTTCCTATCTCAAAAACATTTCATCCTCACTTTGAAGATGCTTTAGCAGATATGTTAAAAGCAGGTGGAAAAAGATTTCGTCCGATGCTTTTATTATCTGTTGTAAAATCAAATAAATCTTTATTAGTTCCAAATGCAATGAGTGTAGCATTAGGAGTTGAATTTTTACATACATATTCTTTAATTCATGATGATTTGCCAGCTATGGATAACTCTGATTTAAGAAGAGGATTTCAAACTTTACATAAAAAATATGATGAAGTAACAGCTATTTTAGTTGGAGATGCTTTAAACACTGAAGCATTCAACCTAATAGCAAATGCTTCTTTACATAATGATATAAAAGTTGAACTTATCAAATGTTTGGCACATAATGGTGGAATAAATGGTATGATTATAGGTCAAGCAATAGATTGTCATTTTGAAAAACAAAAAATACAGTTAAATCAATTAGAGTTTTTACATATTCATAAAACGGCAAGACTAATCGCAGCTAGCCTTAAAATGGGTGCAATTATAAGTGAATATGATTTGCAAACACAAGAAAAACTTTATAATTTTGGTATAGATTTAGGACTGTTATTCCAAATTCAAGATGATATTATTGATGAAACTTGTACTGAAGAAGAAGCTGGTAAAACTACACAAAATGATGGATTTAAAAACTCTTTTGTAAATTTATTAGGACTTGATGGTGCAAAAAAAAGTGCTGATGATTTAGCTTTAAAATGTATAGATTCTCTTAATACTTTTGAAGAAAATTTAAAAAAATCTTTAGAAGAGTTACTTCTAAAATATATAAATAGACACAAATAATTTTAAACTCTTAGTTAATTTGACTCAAATATATTGACAAATAATTTAAAATTTATTAAAATTTAGCACTTATAAAATTAGAGTGCTAATTTATAAGTTCAAAAATATAAAATTAATTTAATAATAAGGAAATAGTATGAATTTTAAACCACTAGGTGAAAGAGTTCTTGTTAAAAGAACAGAAGTTGAGAACAAAACAGCAAGTGGAATCTATATTCCAGATAATGCAAAAGAGAAACCACAAACTGCAAAAGTTGTTGCAGTTGGAAATAAAGTTGAAGATGTTAAAGTTGGTGATACAATTGTATTTGAACAATATAGAGGAACTGAATTCAAACTTGAGGGTGAAGAATATCTAATTTTAAATATTGAAAATGTTATAGGAGTTATGTAATGGCAAAAGAGATTTTATTTAGTGATAATGCAAGAAATAGATTATATTCAGGTGTTGAAAAATTAGCTGATGCAGTTAAAGTTACAATGGGACCAAGAGGAAGAAATGTTTTATTACAAAAATCTTTCGGTGCTCCTACAATTACAAAAGATGGTGTAAGTGTTGCTAGAGAAATTGAATTAAAAGATACTTTAGAAAATATGGGAGCACAACTTGTAAAAGAAGTAGCTTCAAAAACAAATGACGAAGCAGGTGATGGAACAACAACAGCAACTGTTTTAGCACATTCTATTTTCAAAGAAGGGCTTAGAAATGTAACAGCAGGTGCTAATCCTATTATTTTAAAAAGAGGAATGGATAAAGCTTGCGAAGCTATTTTAGCTGAACTTAAAAAATCTTCAAAAGTTGTAGCAAACAAAACAGAGATTGAACAAGTTGCTACAATCTCAGCAAATTCAGATAGTGCTATTGGAAAAATGATAGCTGAAGCTATGGATAAAGTTGGAAAAGATGGTGTTATCACTGTTGAAGAAGCAAAAGGTATTTCTGATGAGTTAGATGTTGTTGAAGGTATGCAATTTGATAGAGGATATTTATCTCCATATTTTGTAACAAATCCTGAAAAAATGATTGCAGAGTTTAATAATCCATTTATTTTATTATATGACAAAAAAATCTCTTCATTAAAAGAGATGTTACCAATTTTAGAATCAGTAAATCAATCAGGAAGACCTTTAGTAATTATTGCTGAAGATGTAGATGGTGAAGCATTAGCAACATTGGTAGTAAATAGATTAAGAGGTTCATTACATATTGCTGCTGTTAAAGCTCCTGGATTTGGAGATAGAAGAAAAGCTATGTTAGAAGATATTGCAGTTTTAACTGGTGGAACTGTAATTTCAGAAGAGATGGGAATGAAACTTGAAACAGCTGAATTTAGTTGTTTAGGAACTGCTTCAAAAATCGTAATTGACAAAGACAATACAACAATCGTTGATGGAAATGGTGATAATGAAAGAGTTGTTGCAAGAGTAAATCAAATCAAAGCAGAAATATCAAATACAACAAGTGATTATGATAGAGAAAAATTACAAGAAAGATTAGCAAAACTTTCTGGTGGAGTTGCAGTTATTAAAGTTGGAGCTGCAACAGAGACTGAAATGAAAGAGAAAAAAGACAGAGTTGATGATGCTTTAAGTGCTACAAGAGCTGCTGTTGAAGAAGGTATTGTAATTGGTGGTGGAGCTGCTTTAATTAAAGCTTCTAAAAAAGTAAACCTTGATTTAACTGGTGATGAAAGAATTGGAGCAGATATTGTTTTAAGAGCTATTTCTGCACCATTAAAACAAATTGCAATTAATGCTGGATTTGATGCTGGAGTTGTTGCAAATGAAGTTGAAAAATCATCAAATGAAAATTTAGGATTTAATGCAGCAACTGGTGAATATGTAGATATGTTTGAAGCTGGAATTGTAGATCCTGCAAAAGTTGAAAGAGTTGCTATGCAAAATGCTGTTTCAGTAGCTTCACTATTACTTACAACTGAAGCAACTGTAAGTGATATAAAAGAAGATAAACCAGCAATGCCTTCTATGCCAGATATGGGTGGAATGGGAATGCCAGGAATGATGTAACAATTATCTAAAATTGTTAGTTTTTCTTAACCGTACCTTTTTAAGGTGCGGTTTTTTAATTTATAATTAATAAAAATCTAAATGGTTATGAAATTAATAGGAAGATTATAAACGAAATAGATATTATTTTAAGTAAAAAAAGAGCTCCGCGAAAGAGCTCTTTTAAAAATTATTTTTCGATAAATAAGACCTTTATTTATCAAGCTTACTTTGAAATAAACTTATAGCTTAAATTAAAAGTTAACAGTTATAAAAGGTGAAGTTTTCGTCAATTGAACCTCCTATAATCTTAAAGATAATGTAATTATAACATCTTTTTAAATTAAAACAAACTGAAATTTTATAAAATTATTTAATAGAAAAAGAGAGAGTTATTTTTGTTCCTATATTCTCTTGGCTTATTAAAGAAATTTTTCCTTTGTGAATATCTACAATTTTTTTCATAATCGACATTCCAAGACCAGTTCCTCCACTATTTTTATTTCTACTTTTATCTGTCCTATAAAACTTTTCATAAATTTTTTCTTGTTCATTTGCAGGAATTCCAATCCCAAAATCTTCAATAGAGATATTTAAAAAATCATTTTCTTTAAATATTTTTACTATAACTTCTTTATTTTCATAACTAAATTGAATAGCATTTTTCAAAATATTTTTTATTGCAATTTTTAATAAACTTGCAAATCCTTTCATCTCTAAGCTATCTTCTACTATCAAAGATATTTTTATTTTATGAAGTTTTGCAAAATTTTTAAGTTCATTTATTGCTTCATCTGCAAGTTCATCTAAATAAAACTCTTCTTGTTTATCTACAATTAACTCTTGTTCATTTTTAGCTAAAAATAGTAAATCATTTATGGTTTGTTCAATTCCTGCTATCTCTTCTAAAGATGTTTTTAAAGCTTCTTTATATTCATTTATCGTTCTATCTTTTCTTAAAGTTACTTCGATTTCACCTTTTATAATTGTAAGAGGAGTTTTTAGTTCGTGAGAAGCATCTGAACTAAATTGGGACATTCTTTCAAAAGAGTTTTCAAGTCTTGATAATAAAGAATTAATTTCATTTATTAGTTGGTTTATTTCATCTTTTGATTTTGTTGTTTTTAATCTTGCTGATAAATCATTTGCATTTATCTGTTTTAGTTCAACTAAAATATTTTCAATTGGTAAAAATGATTTGTAGATTATAAAATTTCCTCCAATAACAGCAAAAATAAGAATAATTGGAAGAATAAATCCTAAAATATAAAGAAGATTTTCTAAAGTTGAAGTTAAAATATCTTTTGTTGTAACTGCTTCAATAATGATGCTTTGTTCCCCATGAAAATCTATTTTAATTCTGCTTACAAAGTAGTTGTTTTGTTCTTCAAAAGTTATAACATTTTCTTTTAAATTATTCAAATAATTGTCATTATCTTCAATATCGTCAGGAAAATTCTCTGTTTGAGTTATTTTTTCATGATTTTTGCTATTTAAAATTCTAATATAAAGAGGTTCAAATTTATATTCATTTTCTTCATCTAAAATATTATCTGTAATTTTATTTTTTTCAAGTACATCATCTGTTATATCAAGAACTATTACTTTCAAAGTTGCTTCAAGTTTATCAACAGTTGAAATTTCTAATGCTTTATATAAAGAAAAAGAAAAAATTACTAAGATAATAGTTTGAATAAAAAAACTATAAAATAAAAGTTTCTTTTTGATTGATAAATTAATCTTCACTGATTTTAAATCCTATTCCTCTTACTGTTTTTATTAGTTTATTTTCAAAATTTTTATCGATTTTGTTTCTTAATCTATAAATATAAACATTTACAATATTACTGATATTTGAATCTTCAAATGATGAAAGTGCTTCATTTATTGTTGTTTCACTTAAAACTCTATTTTTATTTTTTATTAGATACTCTAAAAGTGAAAACTCTTTGGCTGTTAAAACTATATTTTGATTTGCTCTTGAAGCTGTTTTATTTAGTAAATCAAGCTCTAAATCTGCAATAGATAGTTTTGTTTGAGTTGTTGCTGTTACTCTTAATTGGACTCTGATTCTTGCAAGTAATTCTGCAAAAGAGAATGGTTTTGCTAAATAATCATTTGCTCCAATATCTAAACCTTTGATTTTATCTTCAATAGAATCTTTTGCTGTTAACATAATAATAGGAGTTTGAATATTTGAGCTTCTTAAACTTTTACATACTTCTATTCCATCTTTTATTGGAAGCATAATATCAAGTAAAATCAAATCATAAGAGTTAACACTAGCTAGATATAATCCCTCATCACCATTTGTAGAAAAGTCCACAACATAACACTCTTCTTCTAAACCTTTTTTTAAAAAGTTTATGATTTTTAAATCATCTTCAATTATTAGTATCTTCATAAAAATCATTTTACACTTTTTGTTATTAATTTCAATATTGTAATTTCTGCATTTGCTTTATATCTAAAATCAACTCCCCAAGTGCCTATTCCTTTATTTACATAAATTGCTGTTTTATTTTTATAAAAAAGTCCAGCTAAAAAAGGTTGAACTAACTTTACTAAATAGTGAAAAGGATAGATTTGACCACCGTGTGTATGTCCACACAAAAATAGATTTGTATTTGAATTTAACGCAATTTT
Source organism: Arcobacter lacus (assembly GCF_003063295.1). Taxonomy (NCBI): domain Bacteria; kingdom Pseudomonadati; phylum Campylobacterota; class Epsilonproteobacteria; order Campylobacterales; family Arcobacteraceae; genus Arcobacter; species Arcobacter lacus. Next base: position 286,468 of record NZ_MUXF01000001.1, on the reverse strand, counting down.
ATAATCTTTTGGTTGGTGTGAGATAAAAATAGATGGAGAGTTTTTCAAAAAATCTTCTACTACTTTTTCTTCTCTTTTTATTTTAAAAAACTTTGAAAATCTATCTGGAAGTCCTGCTAGATGAATAATCTCATTTTTATAATTAATTTTAAAAGTTTTATTATCCATAAAAATAAAATTTGTTAACTCTTTTTTTAAATCTTCTAATCCATAAACTAAATCGTGATTTCCACTTATATAAAAAACCTCTTTTTTCAATGAGTTTAAAATTTCAAGTTGTTTTTTTATAAATTTTACTTTTGTATCGATTATATCTCCAGTGATAATACAAAAGTCAAATTCTAAACTATTACAAAAATTTACAAGTTCTAAAATTTTTTCTATTGAAGTTTTTTTATTTATGTGTAAATCACTTAAATGAAGAATCTTTAAATCATCTAATTTTTTATCTTCTACTTCTATATTAATGATTTGAAAATGTTTAGTTAAATTCATTTTAAAAATTCCTCAAGTTCATATGTAGAAGATAAAAATTTAATATCTTTTATTACACCATTTTCCAAAGAATAAGTAGTTATTTTTCCAGTTTGTTTTGTAAATTTTGTATTGTTTTCATCATAAATTAACAAAATACTATATTTATAATCCCTTAGTTTTGGCAAAGTAAACATCTTTGTAATTATATTTGGAGTTGAAGAAATATCATTTATAACTATTGCTTTATGATTTTCTAAAAAATCTGAACTTTTTGATGATAAAAAATTATTTACCATCAAAAGTGTATCTTTTTGAAAAGTTACAATTATAATTTTTATATCATTCGAAATTGTATGAATTTTATCAAATTGATCTGTTAAAGAAAAATTACTTATTTTATCTTCAATTTTGAGATTTACTGCAAATAAAGAATTTACAAAAATTATTGATAATATAAGTTGTTTTATCATTTTTTATCTTTTTAAATCAATTTTATAAGTAACATCAATTTGATTTCTAACTGTTAAAAAGAACATTGTTGGTGGTTCTAAATTAAAATCAGTTAGATTAAATGAAAATCCTCCATCAAATAAAATTTGATTATTTTGCTCACTTATATTGCTTTTTACTGTAATATCTTTTGAAACACCATTTAAAACAAGAACACCCTTAATATCGTAATTTATACCATTTTTTACAATATTTTTTATATCAAAAGAGATAGTTTTAAATTTTGGTTCATTTAGTAATTCGTACATATGAGCATCTCTATCTTTTTTTTCGCTAATTAAACTTAATGTATCGAAAAATATTTGACCTTTTATTGATTCTAAACTATTTTCAACTGTTAAATTAGCTTTTACCTCTTTTGTTGTTGGGTTGATTTCGCTATCACCAAAAACTTCTGTATGACCTTTTATCTCACCTGTTACTACTGATAAGTTGTTTGCATACAAACTAAAACTCAAAATTATTAAAAGAACTATTTTTTTAAACATATTTAATCTCCTTGTTATTTGGTAAATATTCTTTACTCATTACTCTAAAAATTGCAAATAAAAGAGTAATTGGAACAAAGAATATCAAATTAGCTAAAGCTATAGAAAGTCCAGCACCTGAAGCCATCCAACCTATAAATATCATATAAAATGAGATTGTTCTAAAATCTAATTTTTTTATAGATTGAAGAATTACTACATTGTAATATGAAATTACAAATGGGTAAATCAATGATAAAATAAAACCCTCCCTTAAAAAATAAAATAGATATGAAAGTGCAAAAAGAGTAAGTATTAATAACTCTTTTTGATTTTTTTCAATTTTAAAGAACAATGCACTAAATACACCAATTACATGAAATAATGCAATTTCAAAAGTAAAACCACCTCTCCAAATTGAAACAGCTAAATCTCTTGAAAGTGATTCAAATAGCGCAGAATCTAAAAATACCCATAAAATCATCATCAATAAAGAGTGACTTGTTGTATTTAGTTTTTCTCCTTCTTTCATAAAATTTAAAAATAAAGAACAAAATAGAGTTATCATCGTAAGAGTTACTGCAATAATCTCTCTTTGAGAAACTTCATAATTAAAAAGCATTGTTCCTGTAACATAAGATAAACTTAATGCAAGACCAAGTTCTAAAAATGTAGTTTTTTTAACTTCATTTATAATCAGTGGAGCCATACTTCCAACAACAAAACCTAAAATAAAAAGTGTTAATAAATTGTAATGTGGATACATAAAACTTAAAATTAGTTGTGCAACTAAAAATAGTGAAACTTTATTTTTTATTTTTATATATGAAACTAATAATGAACCTATAACTCCACCAATTGGAAGAGGAGCTATTAAAAATAAGTTTGATGAAAAATATTCAACAATTCCAGTTTGTGCTATAAGTAAGTAATAACATAACTCACTTGCAATAAAAAATATCAAAATTAATCTTTGCATAAAAACTCCTTTTTTTGAATAAAAATTAAATAAATGAAAACAAAAGATAAATCAAAAAGGCAAATTGCAAGAGCTTCAATTCCAAGTTTATCACTTGAATATAAGGCAAAAAACATAGAACTTGCAAATACTCTAATAATCACAGATAAATTTGTTAATAGCTGTTCATAACTTTCATTTTTTAAAGCTAAGTAGTGAATAATTCCTGTCGTACTTACAAAAGTAAAAACAACATATTCATAAACTCCACTAAAGCTAAAACCTAAAATCGGATATAAAAAACTTGCTAGTAGAATTAAAATTACTCCTCCAATTCCATCACTTAAAATTCCTATTAGATTGTATAATCGAAGTTTTGAGTAAGAAGTATTTATTTTTATAAAAGCAAATATAAAACTAAATGCAACAACTCCAAATAAAGATCTAAAAATCCATAATGTATGAGTTTCAAGTAAATTAAATCCAGCTTGTGTAAATCCTGAAATACTTAAAGCTGTAAAAATTCCTAAAATACCAATTAGATAAATTTTTAAAAATATATTTTTATGTAGTTCTTTTATATGATTTATAAACATTGAAATAACCATAAAAAATACTCCAATTCCCATAGCGACATGTGCATGAGCAACTATTAAATCATTTCTATGAAATATCCATCTAATTTCAGGAATGAACAAAATATTTCCTTCAACATCAACAAATAAAAAAGCTAAAATAGAAACTAATAGAGCTTTTTTAGCAACATCACTGATATTACTATCTTTGTACCATCTATATAAAAGTGGAACATATAAAAGAGTTAGATATTGTAAAAACCACTCTTGGTTGTATGATAGATGACCAATAAAAATTCTGTATAAAACTGAACTAAAATAAAAAATTGTTGGAATAATCCATAAAATATTCCATCTAGCTTTGAATTCACCCTCATTTAATAGTTTGATGATTAAATAATAAATAGGAATTAAAGCTAAACTCATTCCAAGTGTATTATCTCCATGAGGTCCAGATATTGTACTTTCAACTTGTCCAATTGTTGGATTCATCAAAATCAAAAGTGTAAATGGAGCAATTGTTACAACTCTTAAACACACTTTTATCCATAAAGGAAGAACTTTATAAAGTTTGATAAATTTGTATAAAGCCAAGATATAAAATAGTCCAGCAAATGCTAATAAAAAATTTAATTCATAAGCAAAATCATAAAAAGCTAAACCTCTATTTTTACCTAAAAGTAAAGACATAACCATAAAAACCAAAAATATATACCAAATAAGAGTATAAAGATTTAAGTATCTAAGTCCTTCATTTGAAATTCCAGCTTCTTTATTTATAAGCAAAAAAGGTAAATATGAAAGCATTAAAGGAACAAAACCATAAAGCATTAAACTTATATGAATTGCTCTCATATTCACAGGATTTAAAGTTTCAGAATCTATAATAAATCCTAATAAGTTTAATGAATAAACAATTCCAAAAAATAATCCTATTGCAAAAAAAGCAATAGATATTTTAAAATGTCTATTGATAAATTGTTCAAAATTAACTGATTTTTCCATCTTTCACCTCATAAATTTTATTTGCAAACTTTGCTAAATCTTTATCATGTGTAGCAACTATTATTGTTGTTCCACTTTCACTTAATTTTTTAAAGATTTCAAAAACGTTTAAAGAGTTTTTTGAATCTAAATTTCCTGTTGGTTCATCTGCGATTATTACTTTTGGTTTGTTTATCAAAGCTCTTGCTATTGCAACTCTTTGTTTTTGACCTCCTGAAATTTCGTTTGGATATTTATCTATTAGATTTTCTATTTTCAAAATTTTTAATAGATTATAAATTTCCTCATGTGTTGCTTTTTCTTTTGCGAGTTTTATATTTTCTTTAACTGTTAAATAGTTTATTAAATAATGAAATTGAAAGATAAAACCGATATTTGTTCTTCTAAAACTATCGATATCTTCTATATCTTTATAATTCTTTCCTTCAAAAAAAAGTTGACCACTTGTTTGTTTTAAAAGTGTAGATAAAAGTGATAAAAGTGTAGATTTTCCACTTCCGCTTTCACCTACTAAACATATAAATTCTCCTTTGTTTATTTGTAAATTTATATTTTCTAAAGCTAAATCTTTATTATAATAGTGTGTTAAATGAACTGCTTTTATCATATTTTATTTCCTTGAATAAGCTCAACTGGATCAGTTTTTGCAGCATTTAAAGCTGGAATTATTGAACCAATAATCGCCATTAAAATAGAAGTAACAAAGATATAAAAAGCTAGTTCAACAGATATTTCTCCATTTACATAACCTTGTAGAGTTTTTGCATTTTTTACAAAATACAAAGTTACATTTGAAATAATAAAGGCACAAATAAAACTAAAAACTCCAAGTAAAAAACTCTCAATCATTATTGAATAAACGATTTTTGAAGTTTTTATTCCTAAAGCTCTTTTTATTCCAAATTCAGCTTTTCTTTGATTTATTGTGATGCTCATAAGGCTTACAATTCCAAGTAAACCCATAGAAAAAGCAATAAATGAAATAACATTTGATGAAGTTTTTATGATTTTAAATTGGTTGTAGTTATCTACAAAATTTTGTGTTGATTTAACATCAATATCTTCTGATAAATTTTTAATCTCTTTTATAATATTTTCAACATCTGCATTTAAAGTTGTGTTTACTAAAATCATTGAAGCTGATTTATTAAAAATCTTTCCAGCATCATCTATATTTAAAACAACACCACCATTTTCAAAACCAATTTCACTTTTAAAAACTCCAGAGATTTTGAAACTTTTATTTGCAATTTGAATCTCATTTTTATTTACTAGTTGTTCAAATATTGATTTTCCAATAATTACTTCATTTTGTGATGGATATTTTCCTTGTGTTAAAGTGTAATTTTTAAATCTATTTTGCGTTACTCCATAAACTGCAATGATTGGAAGTTTTTCAACAGGACTTGCTCCTACAATCATCGCTGATGTATCTTTTATATCTTTTAAGTTATTTATTTGTTCAATTAAGTTGATATTTACATTTGAAAAAAATGTATCAGATATTTTTGCTTGAGTAACTATAATATCTCCATCACTTTTTAGAAGTGTTGAATACATAGAGATAACTCCATTTGAAATAGAACTAATCAAAAATATAGAAACTATCGAAAAAATCAGACTTAAAACGATTAAAAAGGTTTTTAGTTTATTTGCAAATAGTGCTTTAAAAGCATATGAAACCAAGATAACTCCTTTCTTATTTTTTGAAAGTTTAATCTTTGAATATGAATATATGATGAATTAAATATGAATTTTTGTTCATAATAATAATATTTTGAGTAATTAATAATTAATTATTATTAAAGTATTATTATCGTTTTATTTTTATTCTACAAAAATATAAAAATCCAAATAATTCGCAATTTAAAAGGTTAAAGTCTAAATGAAAAAAATATTTCTAATAATTATTTTTATATGCACTTCATTAATTTCAAATGAGCAAAAAAATGTAACTTTACAACTTCCTTGGAAATATCAATTCCAATTTGCAGGATATATAATCGCGAAAGAAAAAGGTTTTTATAAAGATTCGGGTTTAGATGTTGATTTAAAAGAGTGGCAAGAAAACTTAAATACAATTGAAAACTTAGATAATGGAAAAATAGAATATGCTGTTCTTCGACCAACTTCTATGATTGATATTTCAAAAGGAAAAGAGTTGATTTATTTAGCAACAATTTTTCAATCAAGTCCTTTAGTGTTACTTGTTGATAAAAGTTCAAATATTACATCATTAAGCGAATTAAAAAATAAACGAGTTATGACTTCAGGTGATTTAAGTGCAGACGTTTCTCTTTTATCTATGATATTTTCTCAAGGTTTAAAACTCAAAGATTTAATAATTCAAACACCATCATTTAATACAAAAGATTTATTAGATGGTAAAACAGATTTAATTGCATCATATATTTCAAATGAACCTTATGTTTTAAAAGAGTTAGGTGGAAATCCAGTGATTTTTAATCCAAAAGATTTTGGGTTTGATTTTTATAGTGATATTTTAGCTACAAGTAAAAAATATTCAGAAAATCAAAAAGATGAGGTAAAAAGATTTAAAGAAGCATCTTTAAAAGGTTGGGATTATGCTTTTTCAAATATAAATGAAACAGTTGAAATAATTTATAAAAAATATAATTCTCAAAATAAATCAAAAGAAGCTTTGATTTATGAAGCAAATGAACTAAAAAAATTGGCTTATCATAACACAAATGAAATAGGAAAAATAACACCAGAAAAACTAGAAAAAATTTTTAGTATTTATAAAGTTTTAGGATTAGCACAAAATACAATAGATTTTACAAATATTATTTTTAATGATTTAAGTATAAATGAATTTGATTTGAATATGAAAGAGGAAGCCTATTTAGAAGATAAACAACCTATAAAAATGTGTATAGATTCTGATTGGAATCCTTATGAAAAATTGGATGCAAATAACAAATATACAGGAATTGGAGCTGATTATTTTAGTATAGTAGAAAAACATTTATCAACAAAATTTGAAGTAGTAAAAACGACTTCTCAGGATGAAACAATAGAATTTATTAAAAATAAAAAATGTGATTTTTCATCTTTAGTTATTAAAACACCAAAAACTGAAAATGAGTTAAAACTTACAAGTACTATTTTTAAAGTTCCTTTAGTAATCGCTACAAAACTTGATGTCTCTTTTATTAATAAAATTGAAGATATAAAAAATAAAAAAATAGCAATTTCAAAAGATTATGTAAATATTGATTATTTTAGAAATAAATATTCAAATTTAAATATTATTGAAGTTGAAAATACAAAAGAGGGTTTAAAACAACTAAAAGAAGGCAAAATTTACGCATTTATTGGTTCTTTATATAGTGTTGCATATAAGATTCAAACAGAATATTCAAGTCATTTGAAAATTGCAGGAAAAACAAGTGATGAAATAGAGTTTGTATCTGGTATAAATAAAGATGACAGAATATTATTTGATGTTTTACAAAAAACAATAAATGCAATACCTTCTAGCCAAATCAAAGAGTTGATAGATAAATGGGCATATACTATATATGAAAAAGATATAGATTATGTTTTATTATGGCAAATAATTTTACCATTTATAGTGATTTTTTTGTTTATTTTATTTTTTTACGTGAAATTAAAATTTTTAAATAGAAGATTATCTGAACAGAAAAAATTTATTAATACAATTTTAGATATTCAACCAAATATGATTTTTATTATAAATGATTTTGGACCTATTTTTGCAAATAAATTTTTTCTTGAATTTTTTGATTGTAAAGATTTGAAAGAGTTTCAAGATAAACACCAATGTTTAATATATACTTTTTTACAAGAAGAGTTGTTTTTTCATTTAGGAAAAATCAAAAATGATTCTAGTTGGATTGAAAATATTTTAAACTTAGATTTAGAAAAAAGAATAGTTTCTATTATTCATCCTTTAACAGAAACAAAAAAAGTATTTAATATTTCAGTAGTTGAATTGGAAAATGAAAAATATTTGATATCTCTTACTGATATAAGTGATACTATTTTAAAACAAATATTATTAGAAGATAAAACAAACCATGATAAATTAACTGGTGCATTTAATAGAGAATATTATGAATCACATTTTAAATTGATTGTAAAAGAGTACACAAAAGAAGATATATTAGTTTTTGCTATATTGGATATTGATTTTTTCAAAAAAGTAAATGATACTTATGGACACAATACAGGTGATAAAGTTTTAAAAGAGTTTGTAAATGTTATTAAAAAATCTTCAAGAAATGATGATTTATTGATTCGTTGGGGAGGAGAAGAGTTTATTTTACTTTTAAAAGTTAAAACTACACATAATGCAAGAAAAGTTTTAGAAAATATTAGAAAAGCTATTGAAGAAAATCATTTTGAAGAAGTTGAACATATAACTTGCTCTATTGGTGCAACGATTTATAAACAAAACGAAAAAACAGAAGATATATTTCAAAGAGCAGATGAAGCTTTATATAACGCAAAAGAAAAAGGTAGAAATCAAGTAATAATTAAAATATAAATAATTTTTTTATATTTTAAAGCTCTAATTTGTGTAAGTTTTTAAGTGAAAGTATATGTAGTTTTAAATAACTAGAATTTTCATTTCCTATGTATTTATAAAAATTTTCATTTTTTATATTATAAACGAGTTGAAAATCTTCTTTTTTAAGATTTTCAAATTCAAAATGAGTCTCTATATATTTTTCTTGATAGTTTTTAAAATAACTTTCTTCAAACTTAAAAGGCTCTTCTCCTTTATTTATTTCAGGGCAAGAACTATCTATATAAATTTGATTATCTAAATTTGGACTTAAAGGATAAGTTTTACATACAATTGGACGATTTTCATAAATCGTACATTTAAAGTTTTTTAAATGTGGGCAAAAATCAAAGCCATTAGACAACAAAATAACAGGTTTTATAAAACCTAAAGTTCCAAATATAAATAATATAGGAAAATTTTTATAAACGGATTCAAACTCTTCTTTTAAGATTTGAGAATATATGCTTCCATATAAACCACTACAACAATGTGCTTGACAATTTTTACAATTTCCAAAAGTAAAGTTTTGATTTAAAGTAGGAATAAAATCTTTCATAAAAAGGATTTTACATATATTTTGTTTCAATTAGATAAAATACTGAAAAAATTTAGGAAATCCTATGAAAAAGAAATTAATAAAAATTATAAAAAAAGCTGGAAAAATACTTAAAAATGGTTATTATTCAGATAAAGAAGTATCTTTTAAAGCAAAAAAAGATTTAGTGACAAAATATGATATTGCTGTTGAAAACTATCTAAAAAAACATTTTAGTAAACATTTTCAAGAGTTTAATATCATAGCTGAAGAGTCAGATAACTCAAAAGTAGAGTTTAATAATTCAATTATAATTGATCCAATAGATGGAACTACAAATTTTGTAAATGGTGTTCCACATACAGCTATATCTGTTGGAGTTTATAAAAACAAAAAACCTTTTTTAGCTGTTGTTTATAATCCAATTTTAGATGAGTTATATTTTGCTAGAGCGGGAAAAGGTGCTTTTTTAAATGGTAAAAAATTAAAAGTAAGTAATGAAGAAGATTTACAAAAATCACTTATTGCTACAGGATTTCCATATACAAGTGGTTCAAATGAAAGTGATTTAAAAGATATTTTGAAAAAAATAAAAGATGTTTTACCTTTTTGTCAAGATTTAAGAAGATTAGGAAGTGCTTCTATTGACTTATGCCTTGTTGCAAGAGGAACTTTTGAGGGATATTATGAGATGAATTTAAAACCTTGGGATGTAAGTGCTGGAGTTTTAATTTTAAGTGAAGCAGGTGGAAGAATCACGAATATAAGTGGTGGAGAGTATAATTTATTTGAAGATAAATATATAGTGGCAACAAATGGAAAAATACATAATAAATTAATTGAAAAACTAAATATTTAGTGATTATTCAATATAATCAATCTTGAAAAATATATAAAGGTTTTATAGAATGTGTGGAATAGTTGGATATATAGGTAAAAAAAATACTACAAAATTATTATTAGATGGTTTAAAAGAGTTAGAGTATAGAGGTTATGATAGTGCTGGAATCGCTGTACTTAAAGATGATAATATTGATGTTTTTAAAGCTTTAGGAAAACTTGTAAATTTAGAAGAAAAAGTAAATAGTGTACCTTCTAAAGATTATGATTTAGGAATTGGACATACAAGATGGGCAACTCATGGTAAACCAACAGAACTAAATGCTCATCCACATTTAGGAGAGTATTCTTATGTAGTTCATAATGGAATAATTGAAAACTATAAAGAGTTAAAAGATGAGTTAACACAAAAAGGACATAAATTTGTTTCTCAAACAGATACAGAAGTTATAGTTCATCTTTTTGAAAATTATAATAACCAATTAAATGACGCTACAAAAGCTTTTCAAAACACAGTTTCAAGACTTGAAGGTGCTTTTTCAATTCTTCTAATCTCAAAAGCAGAACCTAAAAAAATATTTTTCTATAAACTAGGAAGTCCTTTAATCGTTGCACGAGGAATTGAAGAAAATGAAGTTTTATTTGCTTCATCTGATGCTCCACTTATTGGTTTAGCAAATGATGTTGTTTATTTAGAAGACAAAGTTGGTGGAGTTGCAACTGCTTCAGGTATAGAATTTTTCAGTGATAATCATAAATGGAGTACATTACCAACATCAAAACAGTTTGCTCAAAAAGATGGATATAGATTTTTTATGGAAAAAGAAATTTATGAGCAAAGTAGTGTAGTTAGTGATTGTATGTTGGGAAGAATAAAAGATAATGAAATTTTATTTGATGAAATTGATAAATCAATAATTGATGGAATAAATGAGATAAAAATTTGTGCTTGTGGTACTTCATATCACGCTGCTCTTACTTCTTCATATTTATTTGAGAGAATTTCTAAAATAAAATGTAGTGTTGAAGTAGCAAGTGAATTTAGATATAAAGAACCACTTTTAACTAAAGATACTTTATTTATAGTTATTTCTCAAAGTGGTGAAACTGCTGATACTTTAGAAGCTTTAAAAATGGCAAAAAATGCAGGATTAAAAACTTTAGTAATTTGTAATGTTGATAACTCTTCTATGACAAGAACGGCTGATTTTACTATTCTTACAAGAGCTGGAATTGAAAAAGGTGTTGCTTCAACAAAAGCATTTTCTACTCAAACAGTTGTTCTTTGGATGTTATCTTTATATTTTGCAAAAGTAAAAAATGTAATTTCAAATGAAAAATTAGAAGTTGAACTTCACACTTTAAGAGAAGTTCCAAAATCACTTTGTATTAGTGACAAAATACATGAAAAAACAAGAAGATTATCAAAAAGATATTTACATGGACATGGATTTTTCTTCATTGGAAGAGATGTATTTTATCCATTGGCTTTAGAAGGTGCTTTAAAACTAAAAGAGATTTCTTATTTACATGCAGAAGGTTATCCAGCAGGTGAAATGAAACATGGTCCTATTGCTCTTGCAGACCCAGAACTTTTTACAATCGCACTTATGCCACAAAATTTACTTTATGATAAAATTAAATCAAACGTAGAAGAACTTAGTGCTAGAGATAGTACTATTTGTGCTATTTCTGCACTTGATTTTGATTTGGCTGATGATTTTATAAAAATAAATAAATCAGAACACTATATGTTAGAGTTTTTTGAAATGTTGGTTGTTTTACAACTTTTATCTATGGAAATTTCAATAAGACTTGGGAATGACGTAGATATGCCAAGAAATTTGGCTAAATCTGTGACTGTCGAATAAATATAAAACATATAAGTTAAATTTCGTTAAAATAAGAAACTTTTTCCCTTTTGGGGAAATTGAATTCTTTAAATTTTTATTTTAATTTTCTTAACAATTATAAGAGATAAAAAAATGGAAAACAAAAGATGGAAAACAACTCAAGCAAAGCTTGTGGAAAACAAAGGATGGAAAACAAAATGGAAAAAAAATCTCAATACTTATTTACAAGTGAAGTAGTAAGCCCTGGACACCCTGATAAATGTGCTGATATTATTGCAGATTCAATAGTTGATAGATTAATAATAGAAGATAATAATAGTAGAGTTGCAAGTGAAGTTTTTGTAGCTGGAAAACACATAGTTATTGGTGGTGAAGTAAAATCTAATGCAAAATTATCACAAAATGATTATGAAAAAATAGTAAAAGATGCATTAGCAAAAATTGGATATGACGGAAAAAGTGCATTTACAAAAGAACAAGCACTTCATCCTGATGATGTAAAAGTACAAGTTTTATTAAATCAGCAAAGTCCTGATATTTCTCAAGGAGTTGACCAAACAACTGGAGAAATTGGAGCAGGTGATCAAGGAATTATGTTTGGATTTGCTTCAAATGAAGCAGATGAATTTATGCCTGCAGCAATAGTTTATGCAAGAAAACTTTGTGATACAGTTTATAATTATGCTTTAAAAAATAATCAAAAATTAGGGGTTGATATAAAAACTCAAGTTACTGTTGATTATGGTACAAAAGAGAATTTTGAAAATTGTAAACCACAAAAAATTCATACAATAGTTGTAAGTGCTCCTTCTGTTGAAGGAATGCCAATTGAAGAAGTAAGAACATTGATTCAAGGCTTAATTGACAACTCTGGATTACCTGATAAATTGTATGATAAAAATAGTACAATTATTCATATAAATCCAACAGGAAGATATGTAAATCACTCATCATTACATGATAGTGGTTTAACAGGAAGAAAACTGATTGTTGATTCTTTTGGTGGATATGCACCTATTGGTGGTGGAGCACAAAGTAGTAAAGATTACACTAAAGTTGATAGAAGTGGACTTTATGCTGCAAGATGGATAGCAAAACATATAGTTGCTTCTGGACTTGCTAAAAAAGCAATAGTTCAAATATCTTATGCTATTGGAGTTGCACGTCCAACATCAGTTGCTGTTGATACAATGGGAACTTATACAAAACATAATGATGATGTATTATCAGCTTTTGTTATGGAAAATTTCCCATTAACACCAAGATGGATTACACAAAAATTTGCTTTGGATAAACCAAGTGTTGATACTTTCCTTTATGCAGATGTTGCTGCACGTGGACAAGTAGGACAAAGTGATTATCCTTGGGAAAAATTAGATGAATTAGAGAAATTTAAAAATCTTTAAATAAAATAGTAAAAAAAGAAAGGTTCCTTTTAAATTGGGAACCAATTTAAAAGGAGTATATATGGATTTAAAAAACTTGTTTAGCAAAATATCTTTTGATAGTAAAAAAGAACAACCAACAAAAAAAGATGCACCAACTCACTGGATAAAATGTCCAAATTGTAGTGCATTAATGTTTTTTAAAGAGGTAGAAAATCAAGATAATGTTTGCCCCAAATGTAGTTTCCATATGAGAATTGGTGCAAAAAGAAGAATAGAAATTCTATCTGATGAAAATAGTTTTGTTGAATTTGATGCAGATTTAAAACCAAATGACCCTTTAAAATTTGTAGATAAAACTTCTTATAAAAAAAGAGTTGAGGAAGCTTTTGATAAAACAGGAAGAACATCTTCTGTTGTAAGTGGAGAATGTACTATAAATTCAATTCCTGTTCAAATGGTAGTTTTTGATTTTTCTTTTATGGGTGGAAGTTTAGGAAGTGTTGAAGGTGAGAAGATAGTAAGAGCTGTAAATAGAGCTATTGAAAAAGAGCAAGGTTTAATTATTGTATCAGCTTCTGGAGGAGCTAGAATGCAAGAATCAACTTTTGCTTTAATGCAAATGGCAAAAACTTCTGCAGCACTTAAAAAACTTGATCATGCAAAACTTCCATATATCTCTATTTTAACAGATCCTACAATGGGAGGAGTTTCTGCTTCATTTGCTTTTTTAGGTGATATTATTATGGCTGAGCCAGGAGCATTAATTGGATTTGCAGGACAAAGAGTTATTAAGCAAACAATTGGTGCAGATTTACCAGAAGGTTTCCAAAGAGCAGAATTTTTACTTGAAAAAGGTTCTATTGATATGGTTGTTAATAGATCTAAGATGAAGCAAACTTTGACAGATTTATTAACAATGTTTCAAAGAGAAAAAATTAGTTAATAAATGATTTCAAATTTAGAAAAAGCTTTGGGTTTTAAACTTGAAGCTTTCAACTACTTATATGTTTTATGTGATTATGAAACGCTACTTAAAAAAAATATTTCTTTAGAAACTTTTGTTGATTTATGTAGAAAAAAAGATGTAAAAATTATCCAATATAGAGATAAAATTTCATCTTTGGAAGAACAAAAAATAAATCTTTTATATTTTAAATCAAAATTGAATATCCCAATAATTGTAAATGATAAAATAGAACTTATAGATTTTGCAGATGGTTTACACTTAGGTCAAGAAGACTTAGAAAAAATTCATAAAGATAAAAATCTTGCTATAAAACTTGTAAGAATTAAAATCAAAGATAAACTACTTGGACTTTCAACTCACAATGAAATAGAGATTTTAGAAGCAAATGAATTGAACTTAGATATGATTGGTCTTGGAGCTTATAAACAAACTAATACAAAAGATGTAAGCAATATTTTAGGTGAAAAAATCAGTTATTTAGCAAAAATTTCTAAACATTCAGTTTGTGCTATTGGTGGCGTAAAAATAGAAGATAAGATTTTAAATGTAAAATTTAATGTTGTTGGAAGTGGATTTTTTGATGAAAATTAATATTTATGCAATATTAAAACCAACAGCTGATAATTTTGACCAAATTATAAAAGAGTTTATAAAAATGTCGTCAAAATATGCAAAAGTTGAAGTTCATTATATATTTAATAAAAATATAGCAAAAGCCCAAACTATTGGAGAAAAAGAGTCTCAACTTGCATATTCTCAAACATATGAACCTTTGTTAAAAGGTTATAACATTGCACTTGATGTTTTAGGCAAAAGAGTTGATACTTATGCCTTTTCATCATTAATTGATAATAAAAATGAAGTTAATTTTTTTATTGGTGGTGCGTATGGATTTCAAAGAGAGTTTTTAAATAAGTGTGATAGTGTAATTTCACTAAGTGATTTAACAATGGCTCATAAAGTGGCAAATGTTGTTTTAACTGAGCAGATATTTAGAAGCTTATGTATTCAAAATAATCATCCATATCATAAGTAATTTATAAACATTTTTGTATAATCAAAACTTAAAAAAAAGAAGTTCTAAAAGGAGATAAGATGGGGCTTAAAAGATATATTGTTTCTACTGTAATTTTAGCTATTTTGTTATTTGGATTTTTATATAGTTTAGAGTTAGGTGATTACGAAATTTCACTATTTGGATATAGTCAAATTTTACCAGTTTCAGTTTGGATTATTTTACCATTCTTGTTTTTAGCAATAGCTACATATTTACATTTATTTTTTTATGCTGCATGCGATTTCTTTAAAAAATGGGCAGTATCAAAAGACCATGAAACAATGATAGAGTTTATAAATTCTCAATTACTTGGAAAAGATAATAATGCAAAATTTAGAACAAAAAAATTCAAAGAATTATTTGCTGTTTTATCTCAACTTAATATATCTGTTAAATCTGAAACTTTTACTTCTTTAAATGAAGATTTAAATAAAACTGTTGCAGCTGTACAAGATATAAATAAAGGAAAATTTGTTAAATCTGTAAAATTAAATGAAAATTCTGATTTAGCAAAACAAAATCTTTTAAATAAAATAGAAGAACAAGTTGATTTTGCAGTTGATGTTATAAAAAAACCAGAAAATTACTCTTTTGATGTAGTTAAAAAAGCTTTCTTAAAAGTTTTAAGTGAAAAAACTATGACTACAATTAAAAAACTTTATAAAAATATTAAATTAGATAAAGAGTTAGCTCAAAAACTTTTTGAAAAAGATGCTTTAAATAATGAATTTGGGTTTACTCAAGAAGAAATTTTAGCATTAGTAAAAGAGCTTAATTTTGATAAAAAAGATTATTTAAATTTAGCAAAAACTTATGAAAAAATATTAAATCCAGATGAAATCATCTCAATTTTCGAAAAACTATCATCTGAAAATGATGAAGCAACTACAGCATATTTACATGTCTTATGTGAGTTTGAAATGATTGATAAATTAAGAGAAGTATTAGCAAATACACAAGAAAATGAGTTCCTTCCTTTTAAAGCACTTTTAGATTTAAAAGATGCTGGAAAAAAATATAATGTAGAAACTCTATCATATAAATAAATGAATAAACTCGACTTTACAAGACCTTTAGTGGTGTTAGCACCACTTGCAGGTTATACAGATTTACCTTTTAGAAGTGTTGTTAAAAAATTTGGTGCTGATTTAACTATTTCAGAAATGATTAGTTCAAATGCTTTAGTATATAAAAGTGCAAGAACACTTAAAATGGTAGAAAAATCTCCTACTGAAGATCCATATTTTGTACAAATTGCAGGAAATAGTGTTGATTTAGTTAAAGCTGCAGTTGAAATTTTAAATGATGTTGAAGGCATTGATGGAATTGATTTAAATTGTGGATGTCCTGCTCCAAAAGTTTTTAATCATGGCTCTGGTTCAAATCTTTTAGGAGATTTAAAAAAACTTGAAGAGATTTTAAGTACAGTAAAAAAATACTCTAAAAAACAATATACAAGTGCAAAAGTAAGACTTGGAGTAAATGAAAAAATTCCAGTTGAAATTGGAAAAGCAGTTGAAGCTTGTGGTGTTGATTTTGTATCTGTTCATGGAAGAACACGAGCTGGGAAATATAAAGCTCCAGTTGATTATGATGCAATAAAACAGATGAAAGAAGCTATTTCAATTCCAGTTATTGCAAATGGTGATATTAAAGATTATGCAAAAGCTAAAGAAGTTTTAGAATATACAAAAGCAAACGGAGTGATGATAGGACGAGGTGCTATTGGAAAACCTTGGGTATTTTATCAACTAAAACATGGAATTGAAGATATCTCAAATGAAATGAAAAAAGAGATTATTTTAGAACATTTTGATTCTATGATAAATTTTCATGGGAATCATGGTGCTATAATGTTTAGAAAACTTTTACATTCATATTCAAAAGGTTACACAGGAGCTAATGAGTTTCGAGATATTGTAAACAAAGTTAGTGAAGTTGATGTTATGAGAGATATGATAGAAAACTTTTTTTAATAACTTTAATTGAATTAAAAAGTTATTTCGATAGAATATTGCACTTTTTAAAAGTAAAAATGTATTTTGTAAAGGAAATATTTGTCTAAATACTATTTTGAATTGGTGCTTAAACCAAAAAAAAATTACGAACTTTTTTTAGAACTACTTGAGTCATTAACTGAAGATGCTTTTGAAGAAAATGATGGTTGTATAATTATTAGAAGTGAAGATGAACTAGATGATTTAAAGTTTGGAATAGAGAGATTTTCTGAAGCTTTAGATGTAAAATGTGAAATAATTTATGAAAAAAAAGAGAATATTGATTGGATAAAAGAGTACCAAAAATCTGTTAAATCAGTTGAAGTTGGGAATTTTTTTATTCGTCCGTCTTGGGAAGAAAAAAAAGATAATAAAATTGATATTATAATTGACCCTGCATTATCTTTTGGTTCAGGACATCATGAAACAACTTCTTCTTGTATAGAAGCAATAGATGAATTTGTGAAAGAAAAACAAACGGTTTTAGATGTAGGAACTGGAAGTGGTATTTTAGCAATTGCTGCAGCTAAAAAAGGTTGTGTAGTTGATATTTGTGATACAGATGAAGTTTGTATAGTAGATACAAAATCAAATTTTGAATTAAATAATACTAAATTTAATGATAGTTGGGTTGGTTCTATAAATAAATCAACAAAAACTTATGATGTTGTAATAGCAAATATAGTAGCAGATGTTTTAGTTATGATAGCAAATGATTTAAAAAAATCTTTAAATCCTGATGGCTTACTGATTATTTCAGGTATTTTAGATAAACATGAGAATAGAGTATTAAATAAATTTAAAGATTTAGAAGTTATAAAAGTTATTCATAAAAATGAATGGATAACTGCAATATTTAAAAAGAATAAGGAGTCTTAGTTAAATGTCAAAAAAACAACAACAAAATGATAATAACAATATCAATAACAACGATAATAACAATAATTTTTTTAACAATAATCCAATTTTAATATTTGTAATTTTTGCAATAGTTACAATATTTGCATTTAAAACTATTTTTTCTGACGAAACTATGGGAGTGTCAAACTCTAATGTTCAAGCATTTGGTCAAAGTTCAAATAAAACAATTGCTTATTCAGATTTGAAAAAATTAATTAGTGCAGGAAAAATTGAATATGTAGGTATTGGAAATACTCAAATTAGAGCAATTTCTAAAAATGAAGGTGGACAAGTTATAACTTATACAGCTAGACGAGTAATACCTGATGAAACTTTGATTACTGAATTAGAAAAAAACAATATTGGTTATGGTGGAATAAATGAAGAAAATATTCTAGCTGATATTTTATTCGGTTGGGTTTTACCAATCTTTATTTTCTTTGCTATTTGGATGTTTATTGCAAAAAGAATGCAAAAATCTATGGGTGGTGGTTCAGGAGGAATCCTTGGAATTGGTTCATCAAAAAAGATGATAAATTCTGAAAAACCAAATGTAAAATTTGATGATATGGCTGGAAATAAAGAAGCAAAAGAAGAAGTTCAAGAAGTTGTTGATTTCTTAAAATCTCCAGATAGATATGTAAGACTTGGAGCTCAAATTCCAAAAGGTGTTTTATTAGTAGGACCTCCAGGTACAGGGAAAACACTTTTAGCAAAAGCAGTTGCAGGTGAAGCAAATGTTGAATTTTTATCAGTTTCTGGTTCAGCATTTATAGAGATGTTTGTTGGAGTTGGAGCTTCAAGAGTACGAGATTTATTTGAACAAGCTAAAAAAGTTGCTCCTGCAATTATATTTATAGATGAGATTGATGCTATTGGTAAAAGTAGAGCAAGTGGTGGACCAATGGGTGGAAATGATGAAAGAGAGCAAACATTAAATCAGCTTTTAGCTGAAATGGATGGATTCTCAACTGAACATGCACCTGTTATTGTATTAGCTGCAACAAATAGACCAGAAGTTCTTGACCCAGCACTTTTAAGACCAGGAAGATTTGATAGACAAGTTTTAGTTGATAAACCTGATTATGAAGGAAGAATTGAAATTTTAAATGTACATATCAAAGATGTAAAATTAGGTAAAAATGTAGATTTAAAAGAAGTTGCAAAAATGACAGCTGGACTTGCAGGAGCTGACTTAGCAAATATTGTAAATGAAGCTGCTCTTTTAGCTGGACGTGCTTCAAAAAATGAAGTAGGACCAGAAGATTTTAAAGAAGCAGTTGAAAGACAAATTGCTGGACTTGAAAAAAAATCAAGAAGAATTTCTCCAAAAGAGAGAAAGATCGTAGCATATCACGAAAGTGGACATGCTTTAATTGCTGAGATTACAAAAGGTGCAAATAAAGTAAATAAAGTATCTATTGTTCCAAGAGGACTTGCTGCACTTGGATATACACTTAATACTCCAGAAGAGAATAAATATTTGATGCAAAAACATGAATTACTTGCTGAAGTTGATGTTTTATTAGGTGGACGAGCAGCAGAACAAGTGTTTATTGGTGAAATTAGTACTGGTGCTGGAAATGACTTAGAAAGAGCAACTGGAATTATAAAATCAATGGCAACTATTTATGGTATGAGTGATATTGCTGGATTGATGGTTTTAGAAAAAAGAACAAATCAATTTTTAGGTGGACAAACTCAAAAAGATTATTCAGATGCTATGGCAAAAGAACTTGATACTCACGTAAAAACAGTATTAAATGAAAGATATGAAATTGTTTTACAAGCATTAAGAGATAATAGTGCAGCAATTGAGCAAATGACAGCAGAATTATTAGATATAGAAGTAATTACAGGTGAAAGAGTAAGAGAAATTATCAAAGAAAATGGTGGAACTGTTTTTGAAGATGAAGACTTACATACTGAAGCTATCAAAGATGAAGATGTAAAAGAAGAAGAGACAAAAGAATAATATATTTTAAGTTAGGTAAATAATTACCTAACTTTTTTCTATCAAAATTATTTTTCCATATTTTTAGTTATAATTGTTGTATAATAATCTTAAAAGAGCATTTATAATTAAGGTCAAATATGAAAAAAACTCAAGATTATTTTTTCTATTTAAAAAAAACAAAAGTTCTATATGTTGAAGATAATGATAATACAAGAGAGGAATTAGAGTATTTTTTAGAAAGAAAAGTTGAAAGACTATTTGTTGCAAAAAATGGACAAGAAGGACTTGATTTATTCAAAGAAAATCAACCTGATTTGATTATAGCTGATATTCAAATGCCTATTATGAATGGTATAAAAATGGTCGAAGCAATTAAGGAAATAAATTCAAATATTCCTATTGTTTTTGTGACAGCATTTAATGACACGGATTATTTATTCGAAGCAATTAAATTAAATGTAGCAGGATATTTAACTAAACCACTAAATCTTTATGCTTTAAGTGAAACACTTTTTAGTATCTCAAAAAATATATATTTAGAAAAAGAAAATAAAGAAATTTACAATACTTTAAAACAGTATAAAGATATTGTAGATGAAAGATCAATTATATCAAAAGCTACAATTGATGGAATTATAACATATATTAATGAACCTTTTGAAAAAATTTCTGGATATACAAAAGAAGAAATTTTAGGAAAACCACACAGCATTATAAATCATCCTTTAATGGATAAAACTATTTTTAAAGATATGTGGAAAAAAATAAAAGGTGAAAAAAAATCTTGGCAAGGTCGTATAAAGAATATTTCTAAAGATGGAAGAGAATATTTTGTTGATTTAATAGTAAAACCAATTTTAGATTTAGATGAAAATATCTTAGAGTTTATATCTTTATCAAATGACATAACAGATTTAGAAATATCAAAAAATTATTTTGAAAATTTAACACAAAAAAGTGTTTCAGATTTAAATGAATCAATTAGAACTGTAAACGCCTATAAAGAAGCAATAGATGAAAGTAATATTATTCTTAGAATGGATCTTAACAAAAATATAACTTATGCAAATGAAGCTTTTTATAATATTAGTGGATTTACAAAAGATGAATTAATAGGAAAAAATTATTTTATTTTTGAATATATAAATTTATTAAAACAGAAAAAATCAAAAGCAGATGAAATGTTTGATGAGAAGATTTGGAAAGGTGAAAATTCATATTTGAATAAAAATAAACAAATTTTTCATTTAAATATGACGATATTTCCTTTAAAAGATAAAGAAAATAGAGTAATTGAATATATGGCAATAAGTCATGATATAACAGAAATTGAGAATTTACATGATGAGTTAGAAGATACACAAAGAGAAATAATATATAAGCTAGGCGAAATTGGAGAAACGAGAAGTTCTGAAACAGGATATCATGTAAAAAGAGTTGCCGAATACTCAAAACTTTTAGCACAGAAATCAGGTTTGGATTATAAAGATGTAAATATACTTTTTATGGCTTCACCTATGCATGATATCGGAAAAATAGGTATTCCTGATGCAATATTAAATAAACCTGGAAAATTAACTGCTGAAGAATGGGAAATTATGAAAACACATACTCAAATAGGTTTTAATATTTTAAAAAATTCAAAAAGAGAAACTTTAAAAGCAGCAGGCATTGTTTCTTATACTCATCATGAAAGATGGGATGGAACAGGATATCCTTTAGGATTAAAAGGTGAAGAAATACATATATTTGGAAGAATTACTGCAATAGCAGATGTTTTCGATGCTTTAAGTAGTGAAAGAGTTTATAAAAAAGCTTGGAGTATAGAAAAAATACTTGAACTTTTTGATGAAGAAAAGGGAAAACATTTTGATCCAAATTTGATAAATATTTTTATGAATAATTTAGATGAATTTTTAATAATAAAAGAAAAATATAAGGACCTACATGAAAAATTTGAGCATTAGAATTAAATTAATTGTAATTTTTATTTTAATAAAAATTATTCCTTTATTATTCATTGCATATATTGCTTATGAAGGTGTTTTAAAATTAGATATGTACATAAACAAAAGTACAACATTTCTATTTAATCAAAATAAAGAGATTATTATAAATACTGCAAATGCATCTATTGAAGATAGTATAAAAAATTTGGATAAAAAATCTCAAGATTCTTTAGAAAAAATCTCCTATGAAATTGCAAATAATATTGCTGATTTCTTATATGAAAGAGATAAAGATTTATTGTTTTTATCAAAATTAGATTTAAATCAAAAGATTTTAGAAAATTTTTATGAATCAAAAACAAGAAATGTTATTGTCCATGATGAATATTTTTATGATGATGAAACAAATACTTATAAAACAAAAGAAGAGATAAAAAAAGTTGAACGAGATAAAAAAACTGCAAATTTAAAAGAAAATGAAAAAGAGTTTAATTATATTGACCCAATAGAGTTTAAAACAAAAAATATTCCAATTTACAAAGAGATAAGTTTTTTTGATTTGAATGGAAATGAGAAATATAAAATTTCTTCAATAAATCCTGAAAAATCAAATGTTTCAGATAGTAAAAATACTTATGTGAAAGCTGAAAAATATTTTGATGATATTTCAAAATTAAATAAAAATGAGATTTATGTTTCTGATGTTATTGGTGAATATATAGGAAGTAAAATAATAGGAACTTTTACAAAAGAGAAAGCAAAAAAAGCTGGAATTGAGTTTGAACCAGAAAAATATGGATATGCAGGAATTGAAAATCCTTTAGGAAAAAGATTTGAAGGAATTATTCGATTTATTACACCTGTATTTAAAAATAATGAAAAAATAGGTTACATTTCTATGGCTTTAGATCATAGACATATTCAAGAATTTACAGATACATTAAATCCTACGAGTATAAATTTAAAACAAAATATTGCAGATGCAACTTTAGGTAATTATGCTTTTATTTGGGATTATGAAGGAAAAAGTATTGCTCATCCAAGAGATTATTCAATCTTTGGATATGATAAAAATAGTGGTGAAAAAGTAATGCCATGGTTAAGTGCTGATGTTGCAGAAAAATTTTATAGTTCAAATGAAGATATAAATCAATTTTTAAAAGATTATCCAAAATTTGAAGAACAAAGTTTAGAAAAAAAACCGAATCTAAAACAATTACAAGAGGATGGAAATGTCGGACTTGATTGTAGATATTTAAATTTTGCTCCTCAATGTGAAGGTTGGATGCAGTTAACTCAAAATGGGGGATATGGATCTTTTATAATAAATTGGAGTAATGTTTGGAAATTAACAACAGCCGCAACAATTCCTTATTATACAGGTAAATACGGCAATACAAAAAGAGGATTTGGATTTGTAGCAATTGGTGCAAGTGTTGATGATTTTCATTCAGCTGCTAATAAAACAAGAGAAGATGTAATTAAAATTTTAAATAATCAAACTGAAAGTATGTCTGAAATAATGAATGAAAATCAATTAGAAATAAAAGATTTTATAAATGCATTAATTAATGAATTAACAATAATAACTTTTGCAATGGTTATTTTAGTGATTGTAATAGCTTTATTAATGTCAAGTTATTTAAGTAAAAAAATTGAAAATATTTTAGTTGGAACAAAAAAATTTGCAAATAATGAATTGGATTATAGAATAAAAGTAACTTCAAAAGATGAAATTGGACAACTTGAAAATTCATTTAACGAAATGGCTGGAAAAATTGAAGATTTGATAAAAGAAGAAAAAAAATTAAATTGTAATTTAGAACAAAAAGTTCAAATAGAAACTTCAAAACAAAAAGAGCAAGAACAACTTCTAATTCAACAAACAAGATTAGCTGCAATGGGAGAAATGATAGGAAATATTGCTCATCAATGGAGACAACCTTTAAATGCTTTAGGATTGGTTCTTCAAAATTTAAAATTCTCTTATGATATGGGGGAATTAGATGAAAAGATGATGGATAAATCAATAAATAAAGCAGATATGCTTACAAAAAATATGTCAAAAACTATTGATGATTTTAGAAACTTTTTTAAGCCTAATAAATCAAAAGAAAAATTTGGAATCAATGAAAATGTCAATAAAGCCATAGAATTGGTTGAATCCACTTTTGAACATCATAATATAAAATTAGAAAAGAATTTTTCTTCAGATGAATTAGAATTCCATGGTTTTCCAAATGAATTTTCTCAAGTTATATTGAATATATTAACAAATGCAAAAGATGCAATAATTGAAAATAAAATTCTTAATCCACTTGTAATTGTTGAAACTAAAATAGAAAATGACAATATTTGTATTTCAATAAAAGATAATGCAAATGGAATAGATGAAAATATAGTAAATAAAATATTTGAACCTTATTTTACAACAAAAGATGAAGGTAAAGGTACTGGAATAGGTCTTTATATGTCAAAAATAATTATAGAGAACAACATGAATGGTAAAATTGAAGTGTATAATTTAGAAAAAGGGGCAAATTTTATTATAAAATTACCTATAAATTTATAATAGTTATATTTGAGTAAAAATTTCCAAAACTTTTACTCAAGCTATTGACAAATAAAAATTTATTAATTATACTTAAAAATTAAAATAAACAAAGGAGAGTAATATGAAAATATTTGATTTTTATAAAAGCCATTTCATTAAAAGTGTAAACTCTCTGCTCCTGCTTTCTTTTTCTCTCTAATTATAATTTTTATAATTACAATTTAACACATATAATCACACGACAGTTTTTCTTTTTTTAATTAAAAAAAGATATAATAAATAAGATATTTAAAGGTAAATTACAATGGATAAAAATAAAATTATAGTATTTGATACAACATTAAGAGATGGTGAACAAAGCCCTGGCTGTTCGATGAATACTGAAGAAAAAATTAAAGTTGCTTTACAATTAGAAAAATTAGGAGTTGATGTAATTGAAGCTGGATTTGCAGCAGCTAGTCCAGGTGACTTTGATGCAGTTAGTAGAATCGCTCAAATTATAAAAAACTCAAGTATCTGTTCTTTAGCAAGAGCAGTTGATAATGATATAAAACAAGCGGGATTAGCTGTTCAAAGTGCTGCTAAAAGTAGAATTCATACGTTTATAGCAACAAGTCCTATTCATATGCAATATAAGTTAAAAATGAGTGGTGATGAAGTTATCAAAAGAGCAATAAGAGCAGTAGAATATGCAAAAACTTTTGTAGATGATGTTGAATTTTCTTTAGAAGATGCAGGAAGAAGTGAAATTCCTTTTATGAAAGAAGTTATGGATGCTGTTATAGGTGCAGGTGCAAAAACTATAAACTTACCTGATACTGTTGGATACAGATTACCAACAGAGTTAGGTGCAATGGTTAAAGAATTGAGTGCTTATGCAGGTGATAGAGCGATAATTTCAGTACATAATCACAATGATTTAGGATTAGCAACTGCAAATACTTTAGCAGCAGTTTTAAATGGTGCTAGACAAATAGAAGTAACAATAAATGGATTGGGTGAAAGAGCTGGAAATTCAGCTTTAGAAGAGGCTGTAATGGCTATAAAAACTAGAAAAGATGCTTTTGGAGATTTATATACAACTATTAATACTCCTGAAATTTATGCAACTTCAAGATTAGTTGCTACAATCACAGGAGTTGAGCCACAACAAAATAAGGCAATTGTTGGTAAAAATGCTTTTGCACATGAAAGTGGAATCCACCAAGATGGTGTTTTAAAACATCAAGAAACTTATGAAATTATGAAACCTGAAGATGTTGGTGTTATCAAAGATAGTACTTTAATCTTAGGAAAACACTCTGGTCGAGCAGCATTTAGAGATAAAATTGTTCAATTAGGGTTTGATAAAGTAAGTGATGATGAGTTAAATGCAGCATTTGAAAGATTTAAAGTTTTAGCAGATAATAAAAAAGAGATAAGTGATGAAGATGTAAGAATGTTAATCACAGATGAAGCTTTAAATCACGATAAAACTTATGATTTAATTGGATTACAAATTAGTGATTGTACAAATGGTGTTCCAACAGCAGCTGTTGCTATCAAATATAAAGATGAAATCATAAAAGATGCTGCAATTGGTGATGGAACAATGGATGCTATTTTTAAAACGATTGATAGAATTACAGGATTTAGTGGTGAATTAAAAGACTATAAAGTAATCTCTGTAACAGAAGGTAAAGATGCTTTAGCAAAAGTAACAACAAGGGTTTCTTTTGATGAAACAAGTCCAGCTTTTGTAGGACATGGATTGAGTATTGATACTATGCTTGCAACAGCAAAAGCATATATTGGTGCTTTAAATTCTTATCTTTCTCAGAAAAAGAGACTTTCAAAAAGTAGTGAACACCAAGTATAAAAGGTAGCTTTTTAGCTATCTTTTTTTTTGAGGTATAAAATGACACAAATAGAAAACGAAAAAGAACTAAAAAAAGCTATAAGTGAAAATCAAGCTATAATACTTTATTTTAGTGGAGATAATTGTTCTGTTTGTAAAGTTTTAAAACCAAAAATTGAAACTGAAGTATCAAAAAACTTTCCTAAAATGAAACTTTTTGAAATAAAAACAGATATTTCAAAAGAGCTTTCTAGTCAGTTTAGCGTATTTTCGATTCCTACAATTGTTGTTCTTTTTGATAAAAAAGAGTTCAAACGATATGGAAGAAATATAAGCTTATCTCTATTTATAGAGGAAATAAGAAGAATTTATAATTTAATGGATGGTACATGAAAAGATTTTTATTAATTTTATTGGGACTTTTTTTAGTTATACAACTTATTCCAACAAATAAAAAAAATGAAGTTGTAGATAAATCTTTAGAAATAACAGCTGAAGAAGGAATCATGGATATTTTAAGAACAGCTTGTTATGACTGCCATTCAAATGAAACAGTATATCCTTGGTATTCATATATTGCTCCTTTTTCTTGGACAATTTCAAAACATGTAAATGAAGGAAAAAAAGCTTTAAATTTCTCAATTTGGGAAACTTATAGTGAAAAAGAGAAAGAAGAACATCTAAAAGATATTTATAGAACAATATATGCTGCTATGCCTCTTCAACCTTACCTTTTAATACATACAAAAGCTAATATCAGCTCTGAAGATAGAAAAGTAATAAGAGATTGGACAGGAGTGCGAAGATAGTGAGAGAAGAAGTTGCTGAACTTTTAGAAAATAGGGGTGAACTTCTAACTATTACCTATTTTAAACTTCAAAAGTTATTTGAAAAAAAATATGGCTCAAACGCTTTGGTTCTTATGGAAATAGGAACTTTTTTTGAGGTTTATGAAGTAAATAATGATGAAGAAAAAATAGGAAAAGCAAAAGAGATAGCAGAACTTCTTAATATTCAACTTACACGAAAAAATAAATCTATTTTAGAAAACTCAAAAGAAAATCCAATAATGGCTGGAGTTCCAGCAATTGCTTTTGAAAAGCATTTAGCAAGAATAATATCTGAACAAAAATATA
The DNA here is from genome assembly GCF_003063295.1 of Arcobacter lacus. Taxonomy (NCBI): domain Bacteria; kingdom Pseudomonadati; phylum Campylobacterota; class Epsilonproteobacteria; order Campylobacterales; family Arcobacteraceae; genus Arcobacter; species Arcobacter lacus. The sequence continues at coordinate 258,948 of NZ_MUXF01000001.1, read as the reverse complement.
CTATTGCAATTATCAGACAAAAAGGACTTCCTCCAAATGTAAGTAGATATTTGGATACGGTTGTAAGTCCTGGAACAAACTTTGATTTTGTAATAGACCAAGATGAAAATAATATAACTTCACTTTTAATTGATCAAATAAGAGGTATTTATTTGGTTGGTTATAGTGCTATTGATGTAACTACTGGAAAGTGTTATTACAATGAAGTTCATGGAACAAGTGAAGATAAATTTTTTGCACTTGATGAAGTGTTTAATTATATGAATATGCATAAAACAAACGAAGTAGTTATAACATTTGCAGATAAAAATATAAATCAAAGAGAGGTTATTGATTATTTAGAGTTAAATCTTAAGACTTTTCATATTGGAAGTTTTAGACCAAAAATCTCTTATCAAAATGAACTTTTTAAAAATGTATTTAATATTGAGTCTTTGCTAACTTCTATTGAACATCTTGATATGGAAAGAGTTCCTTTAAGCACTGAATCTCTTGCTGTTTTGATTGATTTTGTAATTGGGCATGACTCTAATATTATTCAAAAACTTTCAACTCCACAAAAACTTGATATTAGTAGATACATTTATCTTGGAAATAATGCACTTGAACAACTAAATATAATTGAAACAACTCATAATCCAAGTTTGATAAAACTTATAAACAACACTTCAACAGCAATGGGAAAAAGACTTTTAAAAGAGAGACTTACTCATCCAGTTAAAGATAGTAAAGAGTTGTTAAGAAGATATGCTTTATCAAAAGAGTTATATGATTATCACTCTCCAATAGAAAATGAATTAGCAAATATTTATGATATTGAAAGATTAACAAGAAGAATAAAACTAAATAGGCTTCATCCTTTTGAGTTAAATTATCTTTATGATTCGCTTTTAAGTATCAAAGAAGTTGTAGCTTTTATGGAGAATTATAAATTTATAACTCCGCCTTGTAGTAGTGCGGATTTAACTTTATTTATTCAATCTATTGATTCGACTTTTGATTTAAATATCAGTGGTAAATTTATGTTAAAAGATGTTGATAGCAATATGATAAGTTTTGGAATAAATACTCAAATTGACGAATTAAACGCTCAAAATGAGATTTTATATTCTAAATTAGAATTGTTAAGAACACATATTTTATCATTTATGAAAAGTGATGATTCAAATTTTGTAAGTATAAATAGACTCGATAAAGAGGGATTTTTTATCACTTTGACAAAAAATAGATTTAACTTAGTTAAAAAAGAGTTATTAAATTCTCATTTAATAGTTGATGATGAATTGTATTTGTTTAAAGATTTTAATATAAAAGTTCAAACAAATTCAGTAAAGATTTTTTGTAAATTAACTGAAGATATTTCAGATAAATATGTACATAATTTACGAAAAATTGTAGAGTTAAATAAGCTTGTTTTTAAAGAAAAAATTCACGAATTTGAAAAGAAATTTGCTACTTTACTTCAAGAATTAGTACAGTTTATAGCTGAGGTAGATTTAACAGTTTCAAATATAAAAACAGCAAAAAAATATAACTATACTTGTCCAAAGATTGTAAAAACAAAAGAGAATGAAAACTTTTTAGAACTTATTGATTTAAGACATCCAATAATTGAAGCAAATGAAGAACAAGGAATTTATGTACCAAATGACATTATTTTGGGAGAACTAAGCCTTGCTTCTCAAGAATACAAAGATAATATAATTATAAAAAATTCAAATCCAGTAAATATGTACAATAATAAAATGCATGGAGTTTTACTTTATGGAATAAACTCTTCGGGAAAATCTTCTTTGATGAAATCGATTGGAATCGCAGTTGTTTTAGCACAAGCTGGATTTTATGTACCATGTCGTTCTATGAGATTTTCTATTTTTGATGCAGTTTATACAAGAATTAGTGGAGCTGATAATATTGCAAAAGGATTATCATCTTTTGCAGTTGAGATGTTGGAGTTAAAAAATATCTTTAATAGAGCTAGTAAAAATTCACTTATTTTGGGTGACGAAATCTCACATAGTACAGAAACTATGAGTGGATTAAGTATCGTTGCAAGTGCTATTTTAAAATTAGCAAAACTTGAAGCTTTATTTGTTTTTGCTACACATTTACATCAACTTCCTGAAATTGAAGAGATACAAAAACTAAAAAATATTATTTCTTTACATTTATCCGTTTTTTATAAAGATGATGAAGATAAACTTATTTTTGATAGAAAATTAGCTTTTGGAAGTGGTTCTTCTATGTATGGATTAGAATATGCAAAATCACTTCATATGGATAAAGAGTTTTTAAATATTGCAAATGAAATACGAAAAAAATTAACTGATGATTATAATCCTTTAGAAAGACTATCTCAAAAGAAAACTTCAAAATATAATAATAGTGTTTTTGCTTCAAACTGTGTAATTTGTGGACGAGCTTGTGATGATGTTCATCATATAAAAGAACAAGCACGTGCTAATAAAGATGGCTTTATTGGACATATAAATGCAAACCATAAATATAATCTAATTCCTCTTTGTAAAGAACATCATAAAATGGTACATGATGGAACTATTAATATAAATGGTTTTGTTGCAACTTCTAAAGGTTTAGAGTTACATTATACAATGGTTGATGAGAAATAAAAAACTATTTATTTTGTAAATTTTAAAGTTAAATCTTTGTAGTTTTTTAAAGTATTCTCTAAATTTTCTAAAAATATCTCTGGAGCATAGATTAGTAAATCATTGATTTGATGAAATCTATCTTTTGGAATATTTATTTTTGATGTTTGTTCTGAACAAACTTTTGATTTTATCAACTCTTTTTCTTCACTTGAGAGACTTTATAAAATATGTTTTAAATAGATTTTTCTAGTTCGACTACTATCATCAAAGAGTATTTGTTCAGGTATTTCTAACACTTCTGCAATATATGGTAATAACTCTACTTTTAAAGCAATATCACCACTTAAATAAGCATATATTGCTTTTATAGTAGGAATTTCTCCAGTACTTTTTAATTTTGGCTCAAGTGCAATAAGTTTTATAGCAAAATTTTTCTTATTTAAACTTTTTTCTTTCAATAATAGATTTATTTTTTCATATATTTCCATAATTCTACCTTTTGTAGAAATTTTATATATTATTCTTCTCTAAAACAAGAAAAAATCTATACATAAAGTCTATATAAGAGGAAAAATTCTATAATATAAAGAAAAAGAAGATATTAGAGAAGAAGAAATCAAATTAAATGTAAATTTAGTGAAGAAATTAGATGATTTAAAAAATAGTTTAATGATAGAAAAGTTAAAACTTACAAATGATAGTGTTAGAAATAGTGAAGTCGTAGGAGATTATATAGTAAATGATTATCCTGTAAAACCAAAGAAATCTTTGATTTTAGCAGTTTCATTTGTAACTGGATTTATATTATCAATATTTTTAGTGTTTATTTTGAATTTTATTAGAAAAGAGTAGTTTTTAAAATTTAACAAAAAATATTACATTTATATTGTAAAAAATCATCTGCTTGTAAAAGAAATAGAGTTGGAGTAACTCCTGTAAAAAACTTGAACTCTTTTATAAAAGATGATTGATCATAAAAGTTATTTTCAACTGCAATATTTTTAAAATCAATACTATTTTTATTTGATTTTATAAGTTTTAAAGTTCCATAAAATCTATTTATTTTTTCAATTGATTTAGGAGCAAGTCCTGTAAAATCTTTTACTTTTCTTTGAATTTGTCTAATAGATAATCTATTTTGATTATAAAAATTTTCTAAATTAGGATTTTTAGTAAATTCATAAAGATTTGATAATAAACTATCTTCTTGCATATTTTGAAATATTTTAAATAGGTATTCATCGAGTTTATCTAAAGAACTTAAAGTACTATTTTTTAATTCATACAATAAATCAAGAATAGAAACATCAAAATTTAAAGATAACTCTTTTATTTCATAAACTCTATCTTCAAGTTTCGATACAGGTATTCCAAAAAGTTTATAAAAAACACCAGGGAATAAAGAAATATCTATATAGTAAATATTTGAATCAAGGTTTAAATTATGTATATTTAAACTTGGAGGACATATATAAATACCTCTATTTAAAGTTTTATTTGAATAAGAAAGATTCTTTTTTATATCTATTATCATCAATAAACATACATTGTCATAAGGCAAAATAACTTTTTCTTTTTCTATTTCATCTAATGTTTGTTCATAGTTAACAAACCAATAAGATTTAACCCATTTTTCTAATTTGTAATTTGGTTTAAAAGTTTTAAATTGAAACAAATTTCATCCTTTGTAAAAAAGAATTTTAATACTTTTCATTACTATTTATTTCTTCAGTTTGTATATTTTATATACACAAATGTCGTTTTAATACTATACAAATAAGTGAATGATTATTTATAATCCATTGAAACTAAATAATAGGTTTTTAGTTAAAAAAATTTTATTTGAGGAGCAAAAGTTGAATTACAAAAGATTATCAAAATTTGGGATGAAATCTTTAGTTTTATTAGCTGCTTTACCTTTATTTGCAGTTGATGCACAAAAAGGAAAAGAAGTTATTGAAAGTAAATGTATTGCCTGTCATACAGGTGATTTAAAAGAGGGCTTAAGTCGTATTTCTGATCAAAGAAAAACACCAGAAGGTTGGTATATGACAGTAAAAAGAATGCAAAGAGAACATGGCTTATCTATCACAAGAGATGAAGAAACAAATGTTATTAAATATCTAGCAGACTACCAAGGTTTAACTCCTGATGAGATAAAACCATACACATATGTTTTAGATAAAACACCAAATATTCAAGAAGAAAGCAAAGATGAATTGCTAACGGAAATGTGTGTTAGATGTCACTCGGAAGCAAGAATTGGTCTTCAAAGAAGAACTGCAAATGAATGGAATAGCTTAGTAAATTACCATGTTGCACAATTCCCTTCTTTTGAAGTTCAAGCACAAGCAAGGGATAGAGATTGGTTTGGTGTAGCTCAAAATGAAGTAGTACCATATTTAGCAGAAAATTTTGGGAAAGACAAAGAAAAATTTGATAAATACATAAAATCAGTAAAAAATTATGAATTACCAAAAAAATGGATTACTTATGGTCATACTCCAATATTAGGTGATTTTACAGCAACTTTAACTTTAATAAAAAGTACAGATGAATCTTATGCAATGCTGATGGATTACAAATATGCTTCTGGTGAAGAATATAAAGGAAGAGGAATAGCTGTAGTTTATGGAGGAAGTGAAATTAGAGCTTCTTTTGAAGTAAATGGGGTTAAATATAGACAAACTTTACACTTAAATCCAAAAACAAATAGTTTTGAAGGAAGAATGTTTGAAGCACTTCATCCTGAAAATGGTTCAACTTTAGTAGGAAAAGCAAAAGATTCAAAAGAGACAGCATTAGTAGCAGTTTATCCAAAAGCTGTAAAAGCTGGAGAAAAATCGACTATTTCAATTGTTGGTACAAATCTAGTTGGAGATATTAAATTACCAAGTAGTTTAAAAGTTTTAAAAACTATTAAACATACAAATAATGAGATTATTTTAGAGGTTGTTGCAAATAAAATTTCAAAAACTATTGATGGAAATATTTCGATTGGTACAAAAACATTTAAAAATAGTTTAGTTGTATATGACAAAGTTGATTATTTAAAAGTTACTCCTGATTATGCAATTTCAAGAATTGGTGGAGAAGAAGGAAAAGATAAAATCTTAAAAGAGTATGCAACTTTTGAAGCAATTGGTTATTCTTTTGGAAAAGATGGTAAAAAAGATACAGATGATGATATCAATTTAGGTGTTGTTCCTGCAACTTGGAGTTTAGAAGCTTACGATGAACAAGCGCAAGAGGATAAAGATTTAGAGTATGTTGGTCAAATAGATGTTAATACAGGAAAATTTACTCCAAGCATAGCTGGACCAAATGAAGAAAGAAAATTGATGACAAATAATGCTGGAAATATAAGTGTTGTTGCAACATATAAAGATGGACAAAAAGAGTTAAGTGAAAAATCTCATATGATTGTAACAGTTCCTAAATTTGTGAACCCACCAATTAATTAAGAATTTATCATGAGTATCAATAACTATAGTTTAATAAAAACAAATTACCATATTTTAGAAATAGACTCAAAAGAGTTTTTATTTCATATACCAACTTCTTCAGTTTTTGAGTTATCAACTGAAAGTGCAAATCTTCTAAAAAAGATGGAAAACAAAGAAGAGATAACAAAAGATGAAGAAGAGATAGTTGAAGAGTTTAAAGAGTTAAACATTGTAGGAAGCAGATTTTTTGTAAAAGAAGAAGAGACAAAAATAGAACATTTTCCTGCAAAAGCTCTAGTTTTAAATGTAACTTCAGGATGTAATCTTAGTTGTACATATTGCTATAAAGCAGATTTAACATCTTTAAAAAATAGTGGTCAAATGACTTTTGAAATCGCAAAAGATGCTATTGATATGTTTTATAAAGAATCTCCATATTTAAAAGAGTATTCAATTACTTTTTTTGGAGGAGAGCCTTTGAGTAACTTACCTTTAATCAAACAAATTATTGCTTATGCAAATGATTTTTTTGAAAGTAAAGGTTTAAAAATTGGTTATTCGATGACATCAAATGCAACACTTTTAACTGATGAAGTTATTAGATATTTACATGAAAGTAAAGTTGATTTAACTATTAGTATTGATGGACCTGAATCACTTCATAATAAAACTAGAGTATATGAAAATGGAAAAGGAAGTTATGAAAAAGTAGCTAAAAATGTAGCAAAACTATTGGATATTTATAAAAATAGAACAGTTGGAGCTAGAGTTACTTTAACAAGAGGAGTTACAGATGTAAAAACAATTTGGAATCACTTAAGATATGACTTAAAATTTAAAGAGGTTGGTTTTGCTCCTGCAACTTCAGGCGATAATGACTTTTTTAATTTAAGTGATAGTGATTTGAAAAAAGTTTTTGCAGGATTTAAAGAGTTGGGTGAAGATTATATAAATGAGGCAATTAAGGGTAATTTTAATGGTTTTTCAAATCTTCATCGAACAGTAATTGATATTCATGAAGGAAGAAAGAAAAAATTACCTTGTGGAGCTGGAGTTGGATTACTTTCAGTTTCATATAAAGGTGATATAGATTTGTGTCATAGATTTACAGGTTCTGATTATCCATCTTTTGGAAATATAGAAAAAGGTCTTGATAAAAAAGCTTTAGGGAGTTTTTTAGAAAAAAGAGCAAATGAAAAAGATACAAGTTGCCAAACATGTAGAATTAGAAATTTATGTGCAGGTGGCTGTTATCACGAAAGTTATATCAAATATGGAACACCTGAAAAATCAGTGTTACATTATTGTGATGATATGAGAAATTGGATTGATTTTGCAGTAGAAGCATATATAAGAATAAAAGCAAAAAATCCAGAATTTTTTACAAAATATTTTAAATAAGGAAAAGAAAATGAAACATTTAAAACCAATTACACCAAAAGCTAAACTTTTAGAAGAGGCTTTAAAAGAAGGGAATGCAAATGAAGTAGTTGCAATGTCAAGTGTTGTGGGATGTGTTACAACGTTTGATCCAGGTTGGGAAGTAGATAGTGATGGTGGAGTTGCAAGTCTTTGTCAGCCAATGGAAGCAGATTTATATGGATGTTCAGATCCTTGTTGGTGGCCAACTCAAGTTCCTGATACTTCTTCTAGTTATAAAAAATGGGGTGAAAAAGCTCCTGCAACAAAAGATGACTGGCGAGAATTAGACCATGTATATCCAAAAATATAAATAGAAAGGTTGATAATATGTTAAATAAAAAATTTTTAAAAAGTAGTTTAGGATTATTAAGCTTTTCATTGATTTTATCTTCAAGCTTAACAACAAATTTAAATGCAGCAAATGTTAAATTAAAATCAAATCACGATTATTTGGTTACTGTTACAAGACCAAATAATATTGCTTTAGTTGATTTGGAAACAAATAAAATGATAAATGAATGTAAAATAGATGAAGCATTTTCTCCAGGAGCGATTGTTTTATCTCCAAATAATAAAGTTGCATTTATTTTAGGTGAATATGGAGAACAAGTTGCTGGTTATGAAATAGAAACTTGTAAAAAAGTATTTCATACTTCTTTAACTCAAGGAAATATTAGAGCAAAATCTCTGTTTGGTTTATCAGTTAATGAAGATGGTTCAAAAGTTTATGCAATTTATAATAGAACAGAGATGTTAAATGATAGATATAAAGTTTTACCTCCATATTTTTCAGTTTATAATGTAGCTGATGGATTGGATGCAAAACCTGTTAAAAGTTTTGAAATGCCAAGACAAACGACAGTTGTTTCAACTGGAAAAGATGGAAAAGTTTATGTAGTTGGAACAGATTTATATGAAGTAAATGCAAATAGTGGAGATATAAAAATTGCAAAAAAAATAGTTAAATGGGGGAAAGAGGGATATAGTGACCTTGATTCTGCTGCAAACTATATCATTGGGCAACAAACAGGAGATTTAACAGCTTTATATGCAACTATAAAATATGATGATCCAAATAATCCATCTGAAGATGCTGGAACTTGGTATTGGGGAATTACAAGTGTTGATCTAAATACTGGAGAAATAATTCAACAAAATATTTCAGAGTATGAAACTTTGATGTTTACAGCAATTAGAAGTCCAAAAGATTCAAATATTTTGTATGGAGTTTTAAATGATTTAACAAAATTTGATTTAAAAGAACAAAAAGTGTTAAAAAGAGTTGTTACAGATCATACATATTATAGTGTTGTTCCTTCAATGGATGGAGAAAAACTATATCTTGGAGGTTGTTTAAATGATATTGCTGTTTATGATGCAAATACTTTAGAAAAAATTGGAAAAATTCAATTATCTGGAGATATGGGTTCAGCAGCTCTTCAAGTATTTAAAACAAAATAGGCAAACTTTTTAGTATGTTTAAAAGTATTATATATCCTCTCTTACGAAAAAATAAGAGAGGATTTTTTGTCATTTTTTTATTTTCTATTCTTGTCTCTCTTGGTGGAGCGATTCAACCATATATCATGCAACACATAATTGATAATGCTATTCTAGCTTCAAATATAAATCAGCTTATTTTTTTAGTTTCTATCTCATTTTTTCTTACTGTTTTTGTTATGATAATAAGTTATATAAATGAGATTTATTACACAAAAAACTCTATGAATATTTTGTTTGAGTTTAGAAGAATTGTCTTTAATAGACTATTTTTACATGATAAAACTTTTTTAAACAAATATCACTCTGCTGATTTGATGTCAAGAGTTCAAGGTGATATTAGTGAACTTCAAAGATTTTATACTGATAGTGTTTTCTCACTATTTTCAACTATCATTAGTCTTGTATTTATCTCTTGTATTATATATTCGTATAATATAAAACTAATGATACTTATTTTTATATTTTTGCCAATTGAGTTTATTTGTTTAAAACCACTTTATCCTCATGTTCAAAAAAGTACAAAAACTATGAGAGAATCAACTTCAAATATTGGAAAATTTTTTATTGAAAATTTTAGATATTTATTAGTTCTAAAAAATCTTGGAGCAAAAAAACAAACTTTAGAAAAGCTAGATTTTATTCAAGATGATTATAAAAAAGTTGTAATAAAAAATAAAAAGATAAATCTAATCTTTTCACAAATTCCAGCATTTATTTCACTTCTTGGAAAAACAATAATCATAGCATATGGTGGATACTTAACTATTCAAGGTGAGCTAAAAGTTGGTGAACTTTTTGCATTTTTGACATATTTTACGATGATTCTAGCACCAGTTCATACAATCTTAGGAGTTGTAAATAATCTTCCAAAAATGAAAGTTAGTTTAAATAGAGTTTTAGAAATTTTACCAAAAGATGAAAAAACTGAAACTTTTAAAAGTACAAATTTTGAGATTGTAGTAAAAGATTTAGATTTTTCTTATGCTAATAATAAAATATTTGAAAAATTAAATCTTCATATAAAAGAGAAAAGTAAAATTGCGATTATTGGAAAAAATGGTGCAGGAAAAAGTACATTTGGAGATTTACTTTGTGGATTTCTAAAAGCTCAAAATGGAAATATATTTATTGGAAATGAAGAAATAGGGAAAAAAGATTTTATAAACTTTTCAAAATATTTGGTAAAACTTGAACAAACTCCAATTATATTTGATGACAGTTTAAGAGGAAATCTTCTTTTAGCAAATGAAAAAGCAAAAGATGAAGAATTGATAAATTCTTTGAAAAAAACTGGTATGTTTGATTGGTACAATTCTCTTGAAAATGGATTAGATACAAATATTTTTGAATCTGGAGCAAATTTATCTGGTGGTCAAAAACAAAGAATAGCTCTTTCAAGAATAATTTTATTAAATCCAAAAATTATCATTTTAGATGAATTTACCTCTTCTATTGATGAAAAAGATACTTTTTGGTTTTATGAAAATATTTCAAAAATTTTCCCAGATTCAACTATTATTGCAATAACTCATCATCTAAATATGTTAAATAATTTTGATGAGGTTTATCTACTTGAAGATAAAAATTTAAAAGAGTATAAAAATGTCTAAAGAGATTTATGTAGCAATTATTGATAGTGGTTGTAGTTTTGAAACTTATGAAAAAATTGCCATACATATAGAAAACAATAGAATAAAAATTAAAAAACAAAATAATATAAATTTTGAACATGGAAATGTTATTGGAAACATCATAAAAGATGAAAACACAAATATTTATGACATTCAAGTATTTAATGAAAATTTATCAACTACTCCAAATCATATTTTTGGAGCATTAAACTATTTAAAAGATAAAAAAGTTGATGTAATTAGTATGAGTTTAGGTTTAAAAACAAACTATAAAGAGATAGAAAATTTAGTGAATGAACTTATAAATAAAGGTGTAGTTATAGTTTCATCATTTCCTAGACGAGGAGAAGATTTTGTCTATCCAGCTTCATATAATGGAGTTATAAAAGTAACATCAGAAGGCATGTGTAAAGATGATAAAGTTGTAGCTTTAGATAAAGAAAAACTATTTTTTGGAGCAAATCCCTTTTCTAGTGTAAAAAATGTGGCAGGTTCAAGTGTGGCTGTTGCAAAGTTTACAAAAGAGTTTTGTAGCTATTTAAAAAAAGGTTTTAAAAAAGAGGAAATAATTGAAGAGTTTTCTAAAAGGATTATCAATGAACCAAAATGAAAAAATATTGATTTTAGGTGCAGGAATTGCAGGTAGTTCTACTGCTATTGGACTTAAAAAATTAGGTTTTGATGTAACTGTTATTTACAAAAAAAGACCATTTACTGCTTATGAAGGATTTAGTCAAAAAACAAAAGAGGGACTTATCTCATTAGGTTGTATAAAAGCTTCAAAACTTTTAGTTGATCAATCTTTACGAAACTCAAATTGGGCAGCAAAAGCAGATAAAGTAAATTATGAATATGTTGTAAATAGAAGAGATTTAGATGAAGCATTATTAAAAGATGTTGGTGAAAATGATATAAAAATAATTGAAGCAAAAGTTGTTGGTTCTATTGATACAAGTGAATTAAAACCTAAAGTTAATTATAAAATAGATGAAGATAAATATGAATTAATTGCTGATTTTATAGTTGATGCAAGGGGAAGATTTACCCCTTTTAAAGATGAATATATAACTGGTCCAAAAAGTTATTCACTTCTACAAGAACTAGAACTTGAAAATGTAAAAGAGAATAAAACTTCAATTGATTCTGTAAAAGATGGTTGGATTTGGCAAGCTTATGTTGGAGAAAAAAGAGGTTATATCCAATTTTCTTGTGATGAAGAATTAGCTAATAAAGTTACTAGTTTTGAAGATATGTTAAAAATTCTAAAAGAGCAAAATATAAAACTTTGGAGTTTAAATAACTATAAAGTTATTGGAAAATTAGTTAAAAGAGATTCATTTTGTAAAATCCATAAAGAGATAATAAATAGTAAAATGATGTTAATAGGAGATAGTGCATCTAGTGTGGACCCACTTTCTGGAAATGGCGCTTTTCAAGCTATGAGTATGTCAAGTATCGCTCCATATGTAATAAACACAATTTTAAACAAAAATGAAAATGAACAAAAAGTTGCAATTGATTTTTATAAAAGTAGGGTAGAGTTTATATTTGATAAATTTACAAAAGTTGGAAAAGAGTTTTATCTACTTGAAAATAGGTTTGATACAAATTTTTGGCAAAAAAGACAAACTTGGCCTCAAGATAAGAATGAATTAGAAAAAAAACTTCCAAGAATAGAAAAAAAACTTCCAAGAATAGAAAAAAAAGCAGTTGTAAAAGATGGTTTTGTAAAGGAAAGTGAGGTAGTAATTACAAAAGATAATCCTTTTGGTGCTTGCTATTTTGGAAATATTGAAATTATAGATTTAGCTAAATATTGTTTAGAAAATAACTTTGAAAAATCTTTGGAATATTTTGATGTTTTTTGTAAAGAAAAAAATATTTCATCTCAAGTATCTAATTCTTTAAAAAATTGGTGTATAAAAGAAGAAGTTTTAGGATAAAAAGAGTATTAATAACTCTTTTTATCTGCACTTTTTAAGAACTCTTTTTGGAATCTTACTATTTTATTTCTACCCGTTTCTTTCGCTTGATATAAAGATATATCTGCATATTTTATACATTTCCAAATTTGATCAGCATCATCTGGGAAGAAAGAATAACCGATACTTACAGTTTTACTAAATGCTTGACCATTGTAATTAAACACAAGTTTTGCAAACTCTTCATTTATTTTTGCAGCAAGTTCTTTTGCTGTAACTTCAGTTGGATTTTTCATAATAATTAAGAACTCTTCACCACCAAATCTAACAATAAACTCATTTTCAGAAATAGATTCTTTCATTGTATCTGATAATTTTTGTAGTATGGCATCTCCTGCATCATGTCCATAAGTATCATTTATCATTTTAAAGTAATCAATATCTAAGAACATAATTGCAAATTTTGTACCATTTTGCAATTCATGAGGTAACTTTTTATCGATAAATTCATCTAAATATCTACGATTATAAAGTCCTGTTAAACCATCTACTAAATTCTTTTCTCTTAATGCATCCATTAAAAGTTTACTTTCTAAAATAGGTTTTGTCTCTTCTAAATATTTTTTGATTATTCCTATTTGATATTTAGTATTTTGTAAACTTTCTTTATCTTTACAAACTATATGTATAACAATATTTTTTTGTTCATTTATTAAAAATGGAATACAAATATGGTTTATATCACCTGAACATTTTGCAATTCTACAAATTTCAGGAAAATTTTCTGAAGAAACAATAGTGTTTGTTCTTTCTGCTCTACAACCATATTTTATACCTTTTGAAATACTACAACAAGGTTTTTCAGTCTCTTTTATAGGATAAATTGTTTTTCTTTCATCTTTTATTAAATCAGTTTCAAAAATATAAAAAGATTCAATATTTAATTTATTTTTTAAAACTTGAATTAATCTATAAAAAATATCATCTTTTGTTAAGTCAGTTTCAATAGTTTTTTTATAGTTATAAATTTCAGTAATATCTTCAATAATCTCTTTTGCTGTTAGAAGTTTGTCATTACTAAAAATCGTAGCTCTATTATGCACAAATGAAGTAAGATTTTTTTCAATACCTGTTAAAACTGTTTCAAGTTTTTCTATAAGTTCATTTAACCAAATAGAAGCTTCTTTATCTTCTTTTAGAACACCTTCTTTAACTCTAACTGAATAATCACCTTCATGCACTCTTTTTAAAGCTTCCGTTATTGAGTCAAATGAACTTGTAAATGGAGTGATTTTTTTTCTTAAATAAATTAAAATAAAGATTAAAAATATAGAAATTGTAGCGACAACTTTTAATAGTACTATAATATTTGAAACTCTATCGTCCTTAATATCAAAAGTTAGAGAAATTGCCCCTAAAACTTGTCCTTCTTGAGCATTGTGACATGACATACAGTTAGGTTTATCAAGAGATGAAGCAGTATATGGAATAGTTATTCTTAAAGTAGCATCTTCTAAACTTTCTTTGATAACAACTTCTTCTATCCCCGTTTTTAATACATTTTGGTCAATTTGATCTCTTGCTTTTTCTGTAGCTAATAAAGAATTTCCAAACTGTTCACTAACACTTTTAGATCTTACAACCCAAAGTCCTTTGATACCTTGTAGGTTATTCAAACTATTTAAAAAAGTGTCTCTTTGGTGCATTGTTCCATTTATCATATGGCTTGTCAATGAATTTTTAACTAATTCGGCTGTTAAATAAGCTCTTTTTTTTGCTCCATCATATCCACTGTGTCTTGAACCAAGTGCTATTAGAATTATTATTATAACAGCAAGTATTGAAATCATAGTAAAAATTATAAGAGTTATTTTTTTATTTGAGCTCATCTATTTCCCTTTTCTTTAATAAAATATAATATCATAAAATTATTTTTATTTTTATAACTTTTATAGGTATTTTATAAAATTCTAAAAGCCTCTTCTAAATCAAGAGTTCCTTCATAAAATGCTTTTCCAACAATAACACCTGAAATATTTCCATTGTTTTTACAATTTATAATATCTTGAATATCTTTTACCCCACCGCTTGCAATTGTGTCAACTTTACTTGCAAGTGCAATTGATTCAGTGAACTCAACATTAACTCCACAAAGCATTCCATCTTTGCTAATATCTGTACAAATAATTGCTTGAACACCTGCATTTGCAAACTCTTTTGCTAAAGAAGTTGCTTTCATTGTTGAAACTTCCGCCCAACCTTCAACTGCAACCATTCCATTCATTGCATCAATTCCAACAGCAATTGGATATTTTGAAGCCATTTTTTTTACAAACATTGGATCTTTTACAGCAATTGAACCAAGAATAAGTCTATCAACTCCAAGTTCTAGATACATTTTGATAGTTTCTTCATCTCTAATTCCACCACCAAGTTCAATTTTTAGATTACAATTTTCTCTAATTTTTTTGATTTGTTCTAAATTTGCAGGTTTTCCAGCAAATGCTCCATTTAAATCAACAATATGAACCCATTTTGAACCTAATTCTTCAAATCTTTTTGCTACTTGCCAAGGTTCATCAGAATAGATTTTTGCACTATCCATTAAACCTTTACTTAATCTTACTGCTTTTCCATCTTTTAAATCAATCGCTGGTAATATGTCCATCTTAGTCCTTTTTACTGCATAAATTTTCTATTGCTTCTTCTATTGTTTTAAATTTGAATTCAAATCCCAAATCTAATAATTTTTTTGGAATTGCACTTTGTCCATCTGTTAAAACACGTGCTCCTTCACTAAAAATAAGTTTTAAAACAAACTCTGGTATTGGAAGTATAGTAGGTCTTTTTAGTGTTTTTCCTAAAGCAAGAGTTAGACCTTTATTTGTTGTTGGAGTTGGTGCTGTTAGGTTAAATACTCCATCATAATTGTTTTCTATAACGAATTTGTAAGCATTTAATAAATCATTTATATGAATAAAAGAAAAAGCTTGTTTTCCACTTCCTATTGTTCCACCAAGACCAAATTTGAATGGAGTAATCATTTTTTGTAGTGCTCCACCATCTTTTCCTAAAATTATTCCAAATCTAAAAATAGCAATTTTTGTTGTCCCATTTTTTGCTTTTAAAGCTTCTTTTTCCCAATCTTGACAAAGATTTGATAAAAAATCATTTGAAAAAGAGCCATTTTCATCATAAATTGATTTATTATCATATATTCCAACAGCAGAAGTTGAAATAAGTAATTTTGGTTTGTTTGAAATACTACTTATTGCATTTACTATTTTTGAAGTTGTATCAATTCGGCTAGAATAAAGAAGTTTTTTATAAGTTTCACTCCATCTATTTATGATATTTGCACCTGCAAGATTTATCACAATATCAGCAGAATCTAGTACTTCTTCTAATTTACTTTTATTGTTTAAAATATCTCTTGATAAAGGTACGATTTTATATCCAAAGCTTGAAAAAAAGTTTGTTAAACTTGTTCCTACAAATCCATTAGCACCACTAATTGCAATAGTTTTCATACAAAATCCTTTTTTTTAAATTAATTAAGGCTCATAAAATTCTTCAAAATTTTCAATCCATTATCGTGAGATTTTTCAGGATGTGGTTGAAAACCATAAATATTATCTTTATTTACAGCACTTGCAAATTCATATCCGTAAGTTGTTTTCCCTATTATATTTCTTTCTTCTGTTACTGCATGGTAAGAGTGAACAAAATATAAATAAGGATTATGAAGTCCTTCAAATAAAGGGTGTTCTTTATTTACAATTGTATTCCAACCCATGTGTGGGATTTTGAAGTCTTCATTCATTTTTGATTTATCAAATTTTACTACAACACCATCAATTAAACCTAAACCATCTGTATGACCAAATTCTTGTGAACTTTCAAATAAAAGTTGCATACCAAGACAAATTCCAAGCATTGGTTTTCCACTTTTTGCAAATTCATAAACAGCTTCATTCATACCTGTTTTGATTAGATGTTCCATTGCATCTTTATATGCACCAACTCCTGGTAAAATAACTCTACTGAAATTTTTTAAATCTTCAGGGTTTTTAACTATAGTTGCTTTTGCATCAAGTAAATGACAGGCATTATAAACGCTTGCCAAATTTCCCATATTATAATCTATTATTCCAATCATTTATATTCCTTTAATTGTTTATTATATCTTAGTAGAAATTTGATTTTCTTAAATTTTTAATAGAAGTTATTTTTAAGCTATTTATTTCTTATAAAATATAAAGAAAAAAGGAGATAAATATGATTAAAAAAGTTTTATTTCCGCTATTATTTTTAGTTTTA
The DNA here is from genome assembly GCF_003063295.1 of Arcobacter lacus. Lineage (NCBI taxonomy): Bacteria > Pseudomonadati > Campylobacterota > Epsilonproteobacteria > Campylobacterales > Arcobacteraceae > Arcobacter > Arcobacter lacus. The sequence continues at coordinate 242,092 of NZ_MUXF01000001.1, read as the reverse complement.
GCCTATTTTGTACTAAGTTATGAGAGTGCAAAAGAGATAATAGCGGGTATTTCAATATTTCTAGTAGGTATGTTTTTTATGGAAGATGGTTTTAAACTATTTTCAGGTGGTTTTTTAGAAAAAGTATTAGAAAAGTTTACAAATAGTATGCCAAAATCAATTTTAAATGGATTTTTGATAACTTCAGTTGTTCAAAGTTCATCTCTTACGAGTGTAATTTTAATTTCATTTTTAGGAGCTTCACTTATTAGTTTAGAAGCCGCCATAAGTGTTCTTTTAGGTTCAAGTTTAGGTTCATCCACAACTGCTTGGCTTATTTCACTTTTTGGATTAAAGATAAAAATTTCTCATTATGCTATGCCAATAATTGCTTTTGGAATATTTTTTAGGTTTTCAAAAAATCAAAAGCAAAAAGGTTTTGGAAATATTCTTTTGGGTTTAGGGTTTATATTTTTAGGAATATCATATATGGTAAATGGATTTTTTGAGTTAAAACAAAATGTAGATTTATCAGTGTACTCTTTTGATGGATTTTTTGGAATGTTTATTTTTTCAATAATTGGTGCATTTATGACATTTGTTGTTCAATCAAGCTCTGCAAGTATTGCTATAATTTTATCTGCATTAGCTAGTTCACAAATCTTATATTATAATGCAATAGCAGCTGTTATTGGTGGTAAAATAGGAAGTACAGCTACAACTTTGATTGGTTCAACAACTTCAAATTCAAATGGAAAAAGATTAGCTTTTGCGCAATTTATTTTAAATCTAGTTGCTGCACTATTTGGAATAATATTTTTCTATCCAATTATAAATCTAATAGATTATTTATCAACATATTTTGAAATAAAAAGTGAAGTTATAAAACTCACAATATTTGTTACTATTTTCAATTTATCAGCTGTTTTAATTATGATACCGATATTGCCAAAATTAGTGGAAAAAATAAAAAAAATGTTTATTCCTAAGGTTAAATCTTGGTCAAGATTGGAGTTTTTAGATAACGAATCTCTTGAATCTTCAAAATCTATAATTATAGGATTAAAGAAAGAAAATATAGTTTTATATAATAATTTGATAAAAGCTATAAGACATCAACTTAGTATAAATGATGAAGATATTTATTGGAGCAAAAAACATAAAAATATAAAAAAAGATAAAAATCACAAAATAGATAAACTTTACAAAGATAAGATAAAAAATTTGCATGATGAAATTTTAGAGTATGTTTCAATTGCACAAGAAAGAATAAATAAAGACGATTTTTATGAGATTAATAATTTTCAAGGAATTACAAAACAAATATTTAAGTTGCTAAAAAGTATAAAAAATTTAGATAAAAATATTGACCCTTTTTTAGAATCAAAAAATAAAGATATAGTCAAAGAATATTTTTTTATAAAAGAGATTTTTATAATTATTATAAAAGAACTTGAAAATATTTCTTCAAATTCTAATTTAGATAATATTGATAAAATGTATAAAGTTAAAACTTTACAACAAAAATTAATCTCTTTTGATAATTTAAGTAGTAGCCAAATTGAGAAATTATTTGAAGAGAAAAAAATAGATGCAAAAAATTCAACAAAAGTTTTAAAAGATATCTCTTTTTCAATTTTAATTTGTCAAAATTTAATAGATATTTTTATAACTTTATTTGTTGAAGATAACTTTTTATTATTAGAAGAAGACGAAAATTTAAATTAATTTAGAGTTTTGCATCAGCTAGGGTTAAAGAAAATAATACTTGATTATTTTTTTTCTCCAAAGCTTTTTTTGCTTGAATTATTGTAGTTCCTGTTGTGATTAAGTCATCACATAAAATTACAAATTTATCTGAGAGGTTATTTATTTGAAATTTTCTTGAATTTTTTTGTCTAAATTCTAAATTTTTTCCTGCATATTTAACTATATTTGTAGCTTTTAATGAGTTGTATTTTGGTTTGATTATTTTTGATTTTAAATGTTTTACCAAGATTGCGCAGTGGGAAAAATCATGTCTTGTATGGTCATCAATAGGAATTGCCAAAACTTCAGAAGGAAAATCAAAATTTAATGCAAATTTAGCAAAAGAAAGTTTTGCCAAAATATTAAAAACTCTATCACCATGAAAATAATATTTTGAGTTTATCAAATCTTCAAGTTCAGATAAAGAGTAAAAAGAGTAGTTGAAAAATCCATCATCTATTTCTCTTTTATGAAAAGAGGGAATTAAAAGATTTTTTTGACAATCTTTGCAAATAATTTCAAATGATAGGTTTTTACAAGTTAAGCAAATCATGAGATAAATAGTATCATATATTATATATCTTTTCTTTTTAGTAAAGAAAAGAAACAAAAGCGTTCACTATTTTGAAAATGCTCACATTTTAAGAGCGTAGTTCAGATTTTGCTATAATAATGGTTGAAATTATTAAAAGGAAGTTTATGGATATTACAATAATTGGAACAGCCTTTTCACATTTAAAAACATCAATGGATATTGCAAAACTTATTAGCGATAGTGCTAGTTCTTTAGGTGAAGCAGAAACAAAATTGAAATTGGCAGAATTGATTAGTTCTTTAGCAGATTTAAAAATGGAATTAGCAGATATTAAAGTGGATTTAATTGATAAAGATGATGTGATTAGAGAATTAAAGAATAAAATTGAAGAAAAAGAATCCTTAATTTTTGATGGTAAACTTTATTGGAAAGAAAACGATAAAATACCATTTTGTACAGTATGCAAAGAAAAAGACGGGAAATATCATCATTTAACTTATTATAAAAGAAGTGAATATAGTTCTGAACATTATCAATGTAAAGTATGCAGAAATTGTTATTATATATAGTATGATTTTGAAAATAAAGTTTTAGATTTTGAGTGAGGTTCAAGGAAAAGAGAGAATTTAAAGCGCAGCGTACTAAAAGTACGTGAGCATTTAAATTATTGATTTGACAAAGAAATTTGCCAAAAGATGAAATTATATTTTTAAAACTGCCATGAAAGCTTCTTGAGGAACATTTACCTTTCCAATAGCTTTCATTCTTTTTTTACCAGCTTTTTGTTTTTCAAGAAGTTTTCTTTTTCTTGTAATATCTCCACCATAACATTTTGCAGTTACGTTTTTCCCCATAGATTTTACAGTTTCTCTTGCAATTATTGTACTTCCAATACTAGCTTGAATTGCAACTTCAAAAAGTTGTCTAGGAATAAGTTCTTTTAGTGCTTTTACAAACTCTCTTCCTTTTGAAACAGCTTTATCTTCAGGAACTATGATTGATAATGCATCAACAACATCACCTGCAACTCTAACATCAAGTTTTTTTAAGTTTCCTGGTCTAAATCCAACTGGCTCATAATCAAATGAAGCATAACCTTTTGTAGTTGATTTTAGTTTATCATAAAAATCCATTACGATTTCATTCATTGGTAAATCATATTCTAGTAATACTCTTTTTCCAATATAATCCATTTTTATTTGGATTCCTCTTTTGTCATTTAGAAGTTTGATAACATTTCCTAAAAACTCATCAGGAACTAAAATAGTAGCTTTTACATAAGGCTCAAATATTGTTTTTATATAATTTGGCTCAGGTAATTCACTAGGATTTTGAATCTCTATTGTTTCACCATTGCTTTTTTCAACTTGGTAAATAACAGTTGGTGCAGTTGCTATCAAGTCTAAATCAAACTCTCTTTCTAACCTTTCTTTGATAACTTCCATATGAAGCATACCTAAGAATCCTGTTCTAAATCCACTTCCAAGTGCTGCTGAACTTTCAGGTTCAAAAGAGATAGAAGAGTCATTTAATTTTAATTTATTTAATGCTTCTCTTAAATCTTCAAATTTATCAGTTTCTATTGGATAAATTCCTGCAAATACAAAAGGTTTAGCTGGTTCAAATCCATCAATTGGCTCTTGTGTTGGTGTTTTTGCATCAGTCATCGTATCACCAACTGCAATTCCATCAAGAGTTTTAAGACCAAGTACAACAATACCAATTTCACCAGTTTTTATCTCATTTGTATCTTGTCTTCTTATTGGGTGTGGATACATCAAACTTAATACTTGATGTTCAACTTTTGTATTCATAAGTTTTATTTTTTGACCTTTTTTGATACTTCCATCGTAAACTCTTACAAGTGCTAAAGCTCCAAGATAGTTGTCAAACCAAGAGTCATAAATAAGTGCTTTTGTAGGAGCATTTTCATCTCCTGTTGGTGCTGGAACTCTATCAACTATTGAATCAATCAAGTCTTTTACTCCAAGACCAGTTTTTGCAGAAATTAAATTGTGTAAAGTACAATCAAGTCCGATAGCTTCTTCAACTTCTTCTAAAACTCTTATAGGATCAGCACTTGGTAAATCTATTTTATTAACTACTGGAAGTAATTCTAAATCATTATCCATAGCAATATAAACATTTGCAATAGTTTGTGCTTCAACACCTTGTGTTGAATCAACTATAAGTAAAGCACCTTCTGATGAAGCTAAAGAACGACTAACTTCATATGAAAAATCAACGTGACCTGGAGTGTCAATTAAGTTTAAAACATATTTTTGACCATCTTTTATATAATCAAGTCTAACACTTTGAGCTTTTATTGTGATACCTCTTTCTTTTTCGATATCCATTGTATCCATAACTTGTGAAGTCATTTCTCTATCAGCAATCGCTCCACACTCTTGAATGATTCTATCAGCTAGTGTTGATTTACCATGGTCAATATGTGCAATAATACTAAAATTTCTAATATTTTTTTGCAAGTTTTTTCCTATTAATTGTTTCTTGTTTTCTTAAAATTTAGCGATTATATCTAATTTATAGTAAGTTTTTTGTTAAAAAAATTTATTGCTATATTGACATTTTAACTAAAGTGATTTACAATTGCATATACCCCACCCACTAGGGGTAGGGTATATGCAACTTAGGAGTTAAAAGTGAATGAAGAAAAACAAAAAGCTGTTCAGGCTCTTAAAACAGCAAAAGGACAAATAGAAGGTATTATAAAAATGCTTGAAGATGGAAGATATTGTATTGATGTATCAAATCAAATTTTTGCAGTTTCTTCTTTGGTAAAAAAAGCAAATTTATTGATATTGAAACAACATATGAATCATTGTGTTTTAGAAGCAGTAAATAGTGGTGATGCTAATAATAAAATTGATGAAATCACCCAAGTATTATCAAAAATTCTTGATAAATAATAAGGATATTTATGAAATCACAAAAATTTGACATAAAAGGTATGACTTGCTCCGCTTGTTCTACTGCTGTTGATAGAAATGTAAAAAAATTAGAAGGAATAAATGAAGTTAATGTCAACTTACTAAATAATAGTATGATTGTAAAATATGATGAAAATGTACTTAATAATGAAACAATTATCAAAAAAGTTCAAGATGCAGGTTATGAAGCATTTTTAGTTGAAAATGGTAAAAAAACTCAAAAAAATTCAACAGAAGATAATCTTGCTAAAACAGAAACTAATGAGTTGAAAAATAGATTAATTATATCTTTTATTTTTGCGATACCATTATTTTATATATCAATGGGACATATGCTAAATTGGTATCTTCCTCATTTATTTCATGGATATTCAAATGCTATAACTTTTTCTTTTACTCAATTTTTATTAGCTTTACCAATAGTTTTTATAAATATCAAATATTATAAAGTAGGATTTAAAACCTTATATAAAGGTTCTCCTAATATGGATTCTTTGATAGCTATTGGAACAAGCGCAGCTATGATTTATGGAGTATTTTCAATCTATAAAATAGCTTATGGTTTAGGAAATAATGATATAGATATGGTGATACAATATTCTCATGATTTATATTTTGAATCAGCAGCTATTGTTTTAACTTTAATAACACTTGGAAAGTTTTTAGAAGCAAGAGCAAAAGAAAATACTAGCGAAGCTATAAACAAACTTATAAATTTAACTCCCAAAACAGCTTTAGTTTTAAGAAATAATCAAGAGATTGAAATTCCTGTTGATGAACTTGTTTTAAAAGATATAGTTATTGTAAAACCTGGAAATATCGTTCCAACAGATGGTGTTATTATCTTTGGAAGTAGTTCTATTGATGAGTCAATGTTAACAGGTGAGAGTTTACCAGTCTCTAAAAAAGTTGGAGATAAAGTAATAGGTGCAAGTATAAATAAATCTGGTTCTTTCAAATTTGAAGTTACAAAATTGGGAGAAGATACAGTTTTATCACAAATTATAAAATTGATTGAAGAAGCAAGTTCTTCAAAAGCTCCTATTTCAAAACTCGCAGATAGAATAAGTGCTATTTTTGTACCAACAGTTATAGTTATATCAATACTTGCAACTGTTACATGGTTGTTTTTAGGATATTCATTTGAATTTGCTTTATCTATTGGTATTGCTATTTTAGTTATTTCTTGCCCTTGTGCTTTAGGACTTGCCACACCAACAGCTATTATGGTTGGAACTGGAAAAGGTGCTCAAAATGGAATATTAATCAAAAGTGCAGAATCTTTAGAGATAGCTCACACTATAAATACAGTTGTTATTGATAAAACAGGAACTATAACTGAAGGAAAAACTCAAGTAACGGATATTTTTACAAACGAAAAAATTACTCAAGATAAATTACTTCAATTATGTGCAACAATTGAAAAAAACTCAGAACACCCTTTAGCTGATGCAATATTAAAAAAAGCACAAGAAAAAGAAATTGAACTTTTAAACGCAACTGATTTTGAAGCACTTAATGGTTTAGGAATAAAAGCAAAAGTTCAAGATAGACTTTTTTATATTGGAAATAAAAAATTATTAGATAGTAAAAATATCTCTTTAGATTTATTTTATGAAAAGAGTGAAAAACTGGCAAATGAAGGTAAAACACCAATATTTATTGCAGACGAAAGTGAAGTTTTAGGATTGATTGCTATTTCTGATGTTGTAAAACCAACAAGCAAAGATGCTATTTTAGAGTTCGAAAAAATGGGCTTAGAAGTAATAATGCTAACAGGTGATAATTATAAAACAGCAAATGCAATAGCAAAACAAATAAATATAAATAATGTAATAGCAGAAGTTTTACCTCAAGATAAAGAAAAAGAGATACAAAAACTTCAAAGTTTAGGTAAAAAAGTTGCAATGATTGGTGACGGAATAAATGATGCACCAGCTTTAGTTCGAGCAGATGTAGGAATCGCAATAGGAGCTGGAACTGATATAGCAATAGAATCTGCAAATATTGTACTTGTAAAAAGTGATTTATTAGATGCTGTAAAAGCAATTCAATTAAGTAATGCAGTTATAAAAAATATAAAACAAAATCTATTTTGGGCATTTTTTTATAATATAATAGGTATTCCTTTAGCTGCAGGAGTATTTTATACAATACTTGGTTGGAAATTAAGTCCAATGTTTGCAGGTGCAGCTATGAGTTTAAGTAGTGTGACGGTTGTTTTAAATGCTTTAAGATTAAAGTTATTTGAACCAAGAATTAGTAAAAATTTAATAGAACAAAATAATATTTCAAAAGGAGATAAAATGGAAAAAATTTTAAAAGTTGATGGAATGACTTGCGGACATTGTAAAGCAAGAGTTGAAAAAGTGGTTAGTGCAATTGATGGTGTTGATAATGTTGAAGTTGATTTAGCTTCTAAAAATGTTACAGTTAAAATGTCAAAAGATATATCAGAACAAACTTTATCTGATGTAATAGTAGATGCTGGATATGAAGTTATCAAATAAAAATTAGACAATAAAAAAGGGTTAGAAAATATTTTCTAACCCTTTAAAAAAGAAAACAGTTAAATTATTTAACCATTACAGCTTCAACTCTTCTGTTTTCAGCTCTACCTTCAACTGTATCATTAGAAGCGATTGGTCTAGACTCACCATATCCAACAGCTTTAATTCTATCTTTTTCAACACCAGCTGCAACTAAAGCATTAACAGCAGATGTAGCTCTTCTTTCTGATAATTTTTGATTATAAGCATCTGTTCCAACTGAATCTGTATGAGCTTCAATGTTTGCTTTTAATTTTGGATCAGCTTTCATAACTTTTGCAAATTCATTAATTCTTGAATTGTAAGAATCTTTAATGTTTGCTTTTGCAGTATCAAAGTTGATATTTAAGTTAACTAAAGTCATACAACCAATATTGTCAACTTTTGCACCTTTCATTGTATTTGGGCACTCATCTAAACTATCAATAACACCATCACCATCAGAATCTTTTGGTGCAGCAACTGGAGTAGCAACTGGAGCTGGTTTTTCAGCAACTGGAGCTGGTTTTGAAACTTCTCCAAATGGAACTGATAATCCTAATGTATATAATAATGTATTATCTCCATGATCAACTTCAATTAAATGTCTAACATCGAATTTTAAAGCTAATCTTTCAGCTAGGTTATATTTTAATCCTACACCGTAGTTACCAAATAAACCATTTTCATTGTCTTCAAATTCATTGTCAAAAAACTCAACACCTGCTCCAACTAATGTATATAAAGATAAATCAGAAGTTAAATCATAATCTTTTACTAAGTTAGCAAATACTCTTGTAACACCTGTATCTTGACCTTTGAAATTACCTTTTCCATCAACGTCTTCAAGAGTTCTTAAAAATCCTAATTCAACTTGATCAATAAATGAATCAAATTGATTAAAACCAAAAGATAAACCAGCATTAGCATAGTTTTTTTCTAATCCTGTATTCCCTTCAGTTAAAACTCCACCAATTAATGGAGTAATTTCATATTTGTAATCGCTATTTGCAGCTAATGCTAAAGAAGCACAAGCAATTGTTGATAATAATACTTTTTTCATAAGCTTTCCTTTTTTAAAATTTAGTTTCTAATAATAATTTTATGATAATTTTTATTAGAAGAAGATTAATGAATAGTTAATTGTTAAAAATTGAATTAACAGATTCATTATTATGAATTCGTCTAATTGCTTCTCCTATTATAGTTGAAGCTGTTAATACTGTTATCTTTTTTATCTCTTTTTTTGCAGGGATAGTATCTGAAATTACAAGTTCATCAAGCTCACCTTTTTCGATTCTATCATAAGCAGGCCCACTTAAAACTCCATGTGTACAACAAGCCATAACAGAAGTTGCACCTCTTTTTTTCAATACTTCAGCTGCTTTTACTAAAGTTCCCGCTGTGTCAACCATATCATCTACTAAAATAACATCTTTTCCTTTTACTTCACCAATGATATTCATAACTTCAGCAACATTTGCTTTTTCTCTTTTTTTATCAACTATTACTAAGTCATAACCTAGTTTATCTGCGTATAATCTAGCTCGAGCAACTCCTCCAATATCTGGACTTGCAATAATAGGATTTTTTAAATTTTTGCTTCTAAGATAATTTACAAATAGAATAGAACCAAATAAATTATCAGCTGGAATATTAAAAAAACCTTGAATTTGAGCAGCATGTAAATCGATAGTTACAACTCTTGTAATTCCTGCTGCTTCAAGTAAATCTGCTACTAATTTTGCACTAATTGGAACTCTTGGTGCTGCTTTTCTGTCTTGTCTTGCATAACCATAATATGGAATAACTGCAGAAATAGATTTTGCACTTGAACGCTTAAGTGCATCTACCATTATTAATAATTCCATTAAATTATCATTAGTTGGAGCACATGTTGGTTGGATTATAAATACATCTTGACCTCTAACACTTTCAGTGATCTGAACAGATATTTCACCATCACTAAATTTATTTAAAGTGGCATCAGATACAGGCATACCTAAATATTCACCCACTTTTTTGGCAAATTCAGGATTAGCTGAACCACTAAAAAGTTTAAAATTTGACATAAAAATTTCCTTAGATTTGATTGAAAAAGAATATTATCAAAAATGTACTTAATAAATTTATTTTAAATATTAATGGATTATTAACTGAAAATTAATAAATTCTTAAGTAAATAGTATATAAAATGATAATTCATATCAATTAGTGCTATTTTTTGGCATAGTATATTATTTATACAGAAAAAACAAAAAAAATTGTTTAATTGATAATATAATTTGATTGTTCTTCTAAAACAAAAAAATTCTAATTAAAAGGAAACACAGAATGAAAAGATTAAGTTTAATTACTTGTGGATTAGTTTTAAGTTCTTCATTTGTATTTGCAAATGAAGTAAAAACTTTTGATGATGCTTTTAAAAATGGAAAAGCATCTGGAAGTTTAAGTTTATATGGAAAAAGTGTTGATCCAAAAAATGATAAAGGTCTTGATGAAAAAGATTATGGTTATTTAAATGGTAATGCAGCTATTGGTTTTGAAACAGCTTCTTTATATGGATTTAGTGCAAAAGCTGAATTTAAAGGAAATTTAGATTTAGGTGAAGTGCATAATAATGATAGAGATTATGCTCCATTTGAAAATGATGGATTAATGACAGAAGCATATTTAAAATATGCTAATGAATCATTTTTTGTAAGTGCTGGTAGACAAGCTATTGATTTAGAATGGTTAAGTGATTACCATGAGGCTGTTGTTGCTGGAATTACAGCAGTTCCTGATACAACAATAGTATTAGGGTGGACAAAAAGAAAAGCTGAATCAACATCTGAATTAAGTGAAGATTTTTGGAAAATTAATGAAAATAAAGGTGCTTATGTAGCTGATATTAAATATGCAGGATTTGAAGGTGTTGAATTAAATCCTTACTATTATTCAGCTCCAGATTTAGCTGATTGGTATGGTTTAAAAACTACATTTAATACAGATTATTTTGGTATAGTTGCTCATTATGCAGCTTCAAATGAAGATGTTCAAGATGTTGAAGATGGTTCTATTGCACATCTTGAATTAAATACTGAAATAGATGGATTTACTGCGGCTGTTGGATATATCAAAACTGATAAAGACGGTGGAACAGGAACTATGGCTGCGGCAGGTGATAACATCTCTCCATTTGAAGATGGAAATTATAACTACGGTTTAGATGCTAAAACTGTATATGGAAGCTTAGGATATACAATAGCTGATGTTACTTTCGGAGCATTATATGGACAAACTGATTATGATTACGATACAACTGTTAAAAATTTAAAAGAAAAAGAGTTGAATCTATCTGTAGGATATGCATTTACTGAATCTTTAAGTACTTCAGTATTATATGTAAATGTTGATGCAGATTCTAATGAGCCAGATTATAGTGATTATGATAAATGGATTGCAACTATAGAATATACATTCTAATATAAAATAATTTAGGAGATTCTCCTAAATTATTAACTTCAAAACTATTTAGTACTCTCTATCCAAGCACTTCCAATCACTTTTTCTTTATCATAAAAAACAGCAAGTTGTCCATTTGCTACTCCAAAAACTGGTTCTTTTAAAGTGATATAAGCTTTTTCATCTTTTATTTGCACTTCACAAGGTGTTGAAACTGAACGATATCTTAGTTTTACATTACATGAAAATTTAGTATCATCAATAAACATATTTAAATTGTTTCCAACAACTTCATTTACTTCTAAAGCTTCTTTTTTACCAACAACAATAGTATTATCTTTTGGATTTAGTTTTGTAACGAAGTGTGCTTCTTGAGCACCTTTAACTGTAAATCCTCTTCTTTTCCCTATTGTATAGTGTGCAAAACCTTTATGTTTCCCAACAACTTTTCCATTTTCATCTAAAACATCACCTTCTTGGTCAATGTTTGCATGTCTTTTTACAACATCTGTATAAACTGTTTCAACAAAACAAATCTCTTGAGATTCACTTTTTTCAGTAATTTTTTTGTAAGCTACATCAAGCTTTGCACCAAATTTTACGATATCTTCTTTTTTATAAGTGCTTAATGGAAACATCATATATTGTAAGGCATTTTTATCTACTTGTGATAAAAAATAGCTTTGGTCTTTTGTTTTATCATCAGCTTCGTAAAAAAACTTACCATCAGTTTTTGCATAATGTCCAGTTGCTAAAAAATCTGCTCCATGTTTTTTTGCAAAATCAAGCATAGCTCCAAATTTTATCTGTTTGTTACATTTTACACATGGATTTGGAGTTGTTCCAGTTAGATAAGAATCAACAAAATAGTCATAAACTTCTTTTGAAAACTCATCAGCTAAGTCTAATATATGGTATTTGATATTTAAAAATTTAGCTACATCTTCTATATAACCTAAATTTTTTTCATGATAACCGTCTGTTCGATTATGAAGTTTTAGATAAATTCCTTCAACTTCATATCCTTCATTTTGTAACATATAAGCAGTAACTGAAGAATCAATTCCACCACTCATTCCAACCATTACTTTTTTTTTGCTCATTTTTTGCCTTTTTATTTGTAGAAACTTATAAAGCCACCACCAAGACAGTAATCACCTGAATATAAAACAAGACTTTGTCCTAATGTTACAGCTCTTTGAGGACGATCAAACTCAACTACTACTTTTTCCTCATTTGCTTCAACCACTGTACAAGCTTGTTTTTGTTGTCTATATCTAACTTGTGCCATTAATTTATCACCAACTTTTGGTGCTTCTTCAAGTACCCAATGCATATGGCTTGCTTCTACCGTTTTACTCATAAGTAGTGGATGATTTGTATCTTGAACAATAGTTAAGGTATTATTTACTACATCTTTAGAAGCTACAAACCAAGGTTTGTGTGTATTATTTTCACTTTCATTGCCTTTAATACCACCAAGACCAATACCTTTTCGTTGACCTAATGTATAACAAACAAGACCTTTGTGCTTTCCTATAACTTTTCCATTTTCATCTAAAATATCACCTGGAATTGCTTGTAAGTGTTGAGTAATAAATTCATCAAATTTTTGATTTCCAATAAAACAAATTCCTGTACTATCTTTTTTATCACTAACTGGAAGATTATGAGCTCTTGCTATTTCTCTAACTTCTTTTTTTGTTAAATCTCCAAGTGGAAACATAGCATGTGATAATTGTTCACTTGATAATGCGTGTAAAAAATAACTTTGGTCTTTTGTATTATCTTTTGGAGTGTCTAATACAAAATGATCTTTGTATTTTGCAATTTTTGCATAATGTCCAGTTGCAATCATATCTGCACCCATACTTTTTGCTTCATTTAAAAATACATTAAATTTTATTTCTTTGTTACATAAAATATCAGGATTTGGTGTTAGACCTTGCTTTAAACCTTCTAAAAATACATCAAAAACTCTATCTCTGTACTCTTTTACGAAGTCTTTTCCTCTTACTTCAATTCCTATTAATGCACCAACTTTTTTAGCATCTTCAAATTCTATACGATTAGGACATTGGCTACCTTTAATTCCATACTCCCAGTTACGCATAAATAGTCCAACAACATCATATCCTTGTTGTTTTAACAATAACGCAGTAACAGATGAATCAACTCCACCTGACATTCCTACAACAATTTTTTTATTTTTGTTCATCTTTTTACCTTTAAAAAGTTCTTTTTTTAGAACTGTATTTACAACAATTTAGTTGTTTTGCATATGTTTTAAAGGAATAATCACTGACTCTCTATTTGCCCAATTTTTGTGAGGGATAATAAGATTTTTTGTATCTATTTTCTTATCATCAAAAAATATAATATCTATATCTAAGGTTCTAGGCGCATCTTGAAAGGATCGCTTTCTTCCGAATTTCTTTTCATATCTTTGCATTGCTTTTAAAAAAGCATTAGGACAAAGATTTGTTTTGAGGCGAATTATACCATTTAAAAAATCACTTTGTTCCAAAAATCCAAAAGGAGGATTTTTAAGAAGTGGTGAAGTCATAAGTAAAGTAAATCTTACATCTTTTTTTAAACATAAGATTAATTTATCAAATATTTTTTTTGTATTTCCAATATTTCCACCAATACCGATTGTTACACAATATTTCTTTTTTGAAGAATTATTGAATTTTTTAGGAAAATTAGAATAATAAAAAAGTGTTAAAGTTGGGCTCAATTTCTTTTTCAAATTTTTCTCTTTTTTATATAATCTTTTGATTTTAAAGTATTACAGCTTTACCATTTCGCATTACAACTGTATCTTCTATTCTAACTCCAAATTCATTTGGAAGATAAATCCCAGGTTCTATTGTAAATACCATATTATCTTCAATTATTACATCAGATTTTGAATTTATATTTGGAAACTCGTGAATATCAAGACCAACACCATGACCAGTACTGTGAATAAAATATTTTCCAAAACCAGCTTTTTCTATAACATCTCTAGTTAATTTGTCAATTTCACTTGCTTTCATACCACTTCTAGCATTTGTAATAGCATTTAGTTGAGCTTTTAAAACAATATCATAGACTTTTTGATGTTTAGGATTTTTAAACTTTTGCTCTCTTTTAAAATTGAAATTTTCAAAATCAACATGACTTGTACAAGTTCTATCTGAACAATATCTTTTATATTTTATTCCTGCATCAACCAATAATAAATCATGAAGTTTTAATTTTTTTGAAGTTGGAAGTGCGTGAGGTTTTGCCGCATTTTCATTTATTGCAACTATTGGCTCAAAAGAAATATCTAGTTTTCCAGTTTGGCTCATCTTTTCAAAAGCTTTAAAATATAAAAATTGCTCAGTCTGATTAAAACCATTTTTTCTTATATATTTTGCAAGTTCTTTGAAACCTTCACGTCCAGCAACAGCTGCCTTTTTAAGTAAAGTTATCTCTTTATCACTTTTTATGATTCTTTTTAGTTTTGAAAAGTTCTCTTTTTGTATAAACTGCGTTTTTAAATTTTCAGTTAATTTTGTATATGAAGCAAAACTAAAATCATTTGGATCAAATACGATTTTTTTAACTTTATTCTTTTTTAAAATCTCTTTTGCTGTTTCTATTAGATTTGAAGATTCAATAACTTCACATTTTTTTGCATACTCTTTTGCTTCTGTTGTATATCTTGCATCTGTAATAAAATATTTATCTTTTTCTAGGTTTATAAAAATTACATTGTCGCAAGAAAATTTACACTCAAAATATATAGCATTCTCATTTTTTAAAATAAAATTTTTCACTAAAATTCCCTTTTTATGGATTGTTTAACAATAATTTAATTATAATCTTACCAAAAATTTATAAAAGGAATATAATTATGAAAATTGCGGTAATTCAAGGACCAAACTTAAATATGTTAGGAATTAGAGAACAACATATTTATGGAAATATGAGTTTAGAACAAATTCATCAACAACTTCAAACAGCAGCAGAACAAAATGGAGTTGAATTAGAATTTTTCCAATCAAATTTTGAGGGTGAAATCGTAGATAGAGTTCAAGAATGTTTAGGAACAGTTGATGGAATTATGATAAATCCAGCGGCTTATTCTCATACTTCAATTGCTATAAAAGATGCTTTAAGTGCAGTTAATATGCCAGTTGTTGAAGTACATATTTCAAATATTTATAAAAGAGAAGAGTTTAGACAAAAATCAATTACTGCAGGTGCAAGTACAGGAGTTATTTCTGGATTTGGTGCATTTGGTTATCATATGGGATTAATCGCTTTAATGCAAATGATAAATGAATTAAAAGCTATTGCACAAGCTAGAAATGCGCAAATTCAAGCTCAAACAGAAGAAAACAAATAATTTTATGAAAGCAATAAGTGCTTCTTATGTAGTAACTTGCGATGAAAATAACAGAATCATAAAAGATGGTGCTGTTGTTTTTAGTGATAAAATTGTAGAAATCAATACTCTTTTTGAAATAAAAAATAAATATCCCAATTTAGAGATAAAAGAACTCGAAGAAAACTCTATATTGATGCCAGGACTTGTAAACTCTCATATTCACTTGGAATTTAGTGCAAATACAACAACACTTAAATATGGTAATTTTTATTCATGGTTAAATTCAGTTATAAAACATAGAGAAGATTTGATAAATAAAGCTACAAATGAACTAATCTCAACAAAATTAAATAAAATAAAAAAGACTGGAACTACAACAATTGGAGCAATTTCATCATATTCATTTGATATGGAAGCTTGTATAAAATCTCCAATTAATACAGTTTTCTTTTGTGAGGTTATTGGTTCAAAAGCTGATATGGTTGATACACTTTTTGCTGATTTTAGAAGTAGATTAAATAATGCAAAAAAATTTGCATCAAAAAACTTTATTCCTGCAATTGCAATACACTCTCCATATTCTGTTCATCCTTTTTTAGTAAGAGAAGCTTTAAATGTAGCAAGAGATGAAAACTTAGCTGTTAGTTCTCACTTTTTAGAATCACAAGAAGAGTTTGAGTGGTTGCATAAAGATGAAGGTTCATTTTTGGAATTTTTTAAAAACTTTTTAAATCAAGAAAAAGCTACTTCAAAACCTATGGAATTTTTAGGTCTGTTTTCAAAAGTTAAAAATTTATCTTTTACTCATTGCGTTGAAGCAAGTGATGATGATTTAGAAAAAATAAAAGATTTGGGTGCAAGTATAAATCATTGTGTTACTTCAAATAGGCTTTTAAATAATACAAAACTAGATTTAGATAAATTAAAAGATATTCCTTTTACTATTGGAACTGATGGTCTTAGTTCAAATAACTCTTTGTCTATGTTTGATGAGTTAAGAAATGCTTTGATGGCTCATTATGATAAAAATGTTGTAGAGTTTTCAAAAACACTTTTAAAAGCTGCAACTTTTAATGGAAGTAGGGCATTGGGACTAAATAAAGGTGTATTAAAAGAGAGTTTTGATGCTGATATGATAAGTTTCAAATTACCAAATAAAATAGAAGATATAAATGATATTTGTATGCAAATAATACTACATACAAAATTTGTTGATGATGTAATTATAGGAGGAGAGTATGTTTGAGTTTTTTAGAAAACTGTTTTCACCAGTTATAGCAATATTGGATTTTATAACTAAATATTTTAAGACAATAGTTTTTCTAACTATTATTTATGTGGTGTTTTTTAATTCTGATGAAGAAAGAATAACTACTAAAAGTACTGCAAATTTGCAAAAAATAGAGTTAGTTGGTCCAATAATAGATGTATCTAAAACTTTGGAAAATATAGAAAAAGCAAAAACTGATACAAATATAAAAGGCGTTTTATTTGTTGTTGATAGTCCTGGTGGGGCAGTTGCTCCTTCAGTTGAAGTAGCTTACGCTATAAAAGAGTTAAAGCAGATTAAACCAGTAGTTGTTTATGCAAGTGGAGTAATAGCAAGTGGAAGTTACTACGCTTCTATTTGGGCAGATAAAATTATCGCAAATCCTGGAAGTATGGTTGGTTCTATTGGTGTTATTATGCAAGGAGTAAATACTAAAGAGCTTATGGATAAAATCGGAATCCAAACACAAACAGTAAAAGCTGGAAAATATAAAGAATCAGGAACTCCAACACGAAAATGGACAGAGTTTGAAGAAAAACAACTTCAAAGTGTGATAGATGATACTTATAATATGTTTATAACTGATGTTGCAACTGCAAGAAATCTTGATATAAAAAATTATACTTCATTTGCTGATGCAAAAATCTTCACTTCAAAACAAGCAAAAGATGTAGGTTTAGTAGATGAGGTTGCAAATATCACAGTTGCTCAAAAAACTTTGGCAGAGTTATCAAAAGTTGAAAATCCTGTTTGGAAAAAAGAGGATAAATTTGAGAAATTTATGGATAAACTTGTAAGTGAAGCTGTTTCTCAAATAAGTATGAATTTCGTAACTGGATTGAAAGCTTATTGATACAAAAAATTCTAATAGATTTTTTTCTATTAGAATTTATCTTCTTAATATTTAGAAGTTTCTAATTTACAATCCCAATTTTTGCTATATATAAAAAATTCTATTGCAGTTGGTTGATAAGTCTCTCCACCATCGAATATAAGAGTTCCTTTTAATATTTGCTCATTTGATATTTCATCAATAAAAGTATTTTTTACAAAAAAAACAAAATTTCTATCTTGATAATTACTTAACTCTTCTATAAAATAAAAGTCTTTATCTCTTGCAATTATTGGTAAATCTTTATTAGGTTTACAAATAAAACTATATTTTAAAGTAATATTATTTTGTTCTTCATCTGGATTAGATATATTTATTCTTTCCAGTGCAAGAAAATCGTTTTTAATAAATAGTTCATAAATATAATTGAGCTGTTTTATTCTCTCTTCATAAGACATTTTTATACATTTATAATCTTTACATTGATTTCTATTTATTAACCAAATTTTTTGTTCATATTTTAATTTATTTATATTTAGCTTTCTTAGTTTAATTAAAGAATTATATATATTTGTCAAAATTGAGTCTTGCAAAGATAGTATTTCATCAATACAAATCTTATATTCAATACTATCTTTTTTTACATTCTTACAATCAAAACTTGGACTATAAAATTCTATATTTTGCGCATATATTAAATTAACAAAAAATATTAAAATTATAGATATTTGTTTCATAAATCTCACTCCTTATAAAATATACTTAACTATATATATTATTACACCAATAGATATTAATGTAATACCTATTCTATTCCCAATTTTTACACCATATCCAATCTATTATTGATCTGTTACAGAAATAAATATTCCAAAATCAGCTTTTAAATCTTTTATACTAGTAAAATTTGTACCAGCTTAAGCTACAACTAACTCATTTATTTTAGAATTAAAATAAGCAGAAGCTTGAAAACCATTTGAAACATTATTTTCCGAATATATTCTTGTAAAGTCCGTATTTGTACCTAATTTAGTTTCAATTTCATAAGCATCATTTGCAAATTTTGCAATATCTAAAATCTTTGCCATAATCTACTCTCCTTGTGATATATCGTATAAATATAAATCATTATTAATTGTATAAAAAGCAACTTTTTTAAAATCTCTACTCACTGTAAAACTAGCTGCTCCTTTAAACTCTTGAACTATTTTCATATCTTTTTTATCAAAAACATAATAATTTGAATAATTTCTCCACATCATATATCTATCGTTTAAGTTATAAACATCCTCAGTTATAAGGCATTTCCCTCCACTATTAATACTACCCCCACAATCAGAAAATACCTTTTTTTCATTTGTAGCTAGATTTATAATACCTAAATGTTTTTTGGAATACTGAGTATTTCTAATTACAGTAAAATCACTACTATACATAAAAACTAAAGTATCTTTATCTATAAATGCTTCTGCTCTTCCATTTATAGGAAATGGAGCATCAAAACTATGAATAGCTTTATCATTTTTTAAATCATATACTACATATTTTTTATTTGTTTTATATCTTTTACTATCCATAATAATTTTTTCAAAAAGCACATATTGTCCATCTTCGCTTATAATTTCTACATTAAATTCTGTATCTAGTTTATTATCTGCAGTAATAATCTTTTTTGGTTTAAAACTATCTTTATCAAGTACAGCAATACCAGCCCCAAATCCTTTTTCATCTTTATATTTATAATCTATAAAATTGCTTTTTAGTAAGTCTATTCTAAAATAAACACTTTTATTTACAGAACAATCAGCTTCTATACCATCTTCTACATTGTTTAAATTTTTTGGTATTAATTCTCTACAGTTATAACTATAATAAGGAGATAACTCTCCTGTATCTAAGTCTAATATAGTAAACTTATCATATATTGCCCATAATCTAAAACTTTCTTGACATTTTTCTTTATTACTTTTACATATATCTTTAGGGCTACCGTTTTCATAAACATCTCTTAAATACAGTTTTTTCCCATCATCTGAAAAAGTAAATCTTTTAGAATATATATATCTATTGTTATCAAGTTTCATGTCTTTTTTTACTTTTCCACTTTTTAAATCCATAACGATAAAGTGGTCAGTATGATGTGTTTGATAGTAAGTATCTAATAATGACATAACTAATTCATCTTTATTTGTTGGAGAAAATTTCATTTTAGATATATATGCTTTTGTAGCTAAACTAATAGTTTTATCATAAACTAATACTTGTTTTTCTGAATATGTTTCTTTTAATTCATATTGTGGTAACTTAGCACTACACCCACTAAAAGTAAATACTATTAAAAGCGGTAAAAAAAATATTTTAATATAAGTTTTCATTCTATATTTCTCCTTTATAAAATCTTACTTTGAAATCAATTATCACTTTGATATATAACTATATCAAAAACTTGTCACAGTTTGCGTCACAATTTTATTTTTTGATAGAAAAAAGTAAAAGTTTTTAAAATGATAATCTCTATTTCTTTGTAAGGATTGATTTGTAGTAATTTGAAGTAAAAAAAAGAAGTTTAAAAGGTGAAGAAAATTCACCTTTTAATTTATTGGCAAGTATTAGCTTGTCCTGAAACGATTTTATAAGTATCATTTGCAATAACATATTCTTCATTTGTAGGAATAACAAAGATTCTTGAAGCAGAGCCATTTGTAGCAATATCTCTTGCAACATTTGATCTTTTATTATTTTTAACTGGGTCGATTACAAGTCCCATAGAGTCAAGTCCTGCACAAACTTTTTCTCTAATTAGTGCTGCATTTTCACCAATTCCACCTGTAAAGCAAAGAGCATCGATACCATCAAGTGCTGCAACATAAGAACCTACATATTTTTTGATGTTATAAGCAACCATATCAACTGCTAATCTACATCTTTCATCACCATCTTGCATACCTTGTAAAACTTCTCTTAAATCAGAAGATTTTCCAGAAATTCCTAAAATACCAGATTTTTTATTCATGATATCTATAGCTTGGTCAATAGTAAGATTTTCTTGGCTCATCATATATTGTAATGCTCCTGCTCCTACATCTCCACTTCTTGTTCCCATCATTAGACCTTGAATAGGAGTAAGTCCCATAGAAGTGTCAATACATCTTCCATTTAAAACAGCACTAACAGAAGAACCATTACCTAAGTGACAAACAATAATTCTAGTATTATATTTTTTATCTAACATTCCTCTAGCTTCATTTGAAACAAAAAAGTGACTTGTTCCATGGAAACCATATTTTCTAATACCATGTTTAGTGTACATTTCATATGGTAAAGCATACATATAAGCATAATCAGGCATAGTTTGGTGGAATGCTGTATCAAATACACCAACATTTGGTTTCCCTGGCATTAATTGTTGGCAAATTTCAATACCTAAGATATTTGCAGGATTATGTAAAGGTGCTAATGGTGATAATTTTTTCATAGTATCAATTACTTCTGGAGTAATCATTACTGAACCTGAAAATTCTTCTCCACCATGAACTGTTCTATGTCCGATTGCATCAATATCATTTATTGAATTAATAACTTTTCCTTCACCAGCAGTTAAAGTTGTTAAAACAGCTTCGATAGCTTCTTTGTGAGTTGGCATTGGAACATTTAAAGTTAATTTTTGTCCATTTTCACCATATTCATGTTTTAAAACACCATCAATCCCGATTCTTTCACATAATCCTGTTGCAAGAACTTTTTTAATAACTGGATTCATTAATTGGTATTTTAATGATGAACTCCCCGCATTTAAAACGAATACTAACATTTTTCTCTCCTTAGTTTAGTAAATAGTTATTTAATTTGTGTAGCAGTAATTGCAACTAAATTTGCAATATCTTCAACCGAACAACCTCTTGAAAGATCGTTTACAGGTTTATTTAATCCTTGTACAATTGGTCCATGAGCTTCTGCTCCTGCAAATCTTTGAACAAGTTTATATCCAATATTTCCAGATTGTAAATCAGGGAATACTAAAATATTTGCTTTTCCTGCAACTTTTGAACCAGGAGCTTTTTTTGCACCAATAGATTCAACAATAGCAGCATCAGCTTGAAGCTCTCCATCAAATGAGAAATTAACATTTCTTTCATTTAAAATATCACAAGCAAATTGTACTTTATCTACTAGTGGGTGTGCAGCACTTCCTTTTGTAGAAAAAGATAACATAGCAACTCTTGGATCTAATCCAACAACACTAGCAGCAGTAGCAGCAGTAGCACAAGCAATATCAGCTAATTGTTCTGCATTTGGTTCTGGAATAACAGCACAATCTGCAAATAAAATTAATCCATTATCTCCAAATTTACCATCAGCTGTTTCCATAATGAATGTAGATGAAACAGTATTTATTCCAGGTGCCGTTTTGATAACTTGAATAGCAGCTTTTAATACATCAGCTGTTGGAGAATTTGAACCCGCAACTAAACCATCAGCATCACCAAGTCTTACCATCATACAACCAAAAAATCTTGGTTCATTTAACATAATTTCAGTTGCTTCATCTCTTGAAAGGTTTTTATTTTTTCTTAATTCAACTAACTCATCAATATATTTATTGATATTATCAAATTTTTTTGGATCAACTATTGTTGCTCCATCAATATTTGCACCATGTTTAGCAGCATCTGCTTTTATAGTATCAGCATTTCCAATTAAAACAACGTTTGCAGTTTTATCTTTTAAAACTTGCTCAGTAGCTTTTAAAACTCTTTCATCTTCCGGTTCAGGAAGAACGATAGTTCTTAATTTTAATTTTGCTTTTTCTTTAATAGTTTCAATTAAACCCATTTATAAGTTATCCTTTCCAATTTAAACTTTCGAAGAGGATTATAATTGAAAAACATAGCATTTGTATAGCAAAAAATTATGGTAAATTAGAAAAAAATATATGATTTATGAAGATGGATTTTTTTTAAAGTAGCAAAATAAAGCTTTTGTATTTTAAAAATGTAAGTAAAAATGGTATTATGTACAAAAATTATACATAATACTCAATTTTTTAAATTTTTATTATTTGTAACACTTTGAACTATTTTTTTACAAGTCTATAAGTATCTTGAGCGATTACTAACTCTTCATTTGTAGGAATTACAAAAATTTTAGTTTTTGATGATTTTGTATTTATTTCTCTAATACCTTTTTCTCTAACTTTATTTTTTTCAATATCTAGTTCGATACCCATGAATTCTAAACCTTCACAAACTTTTTCTCTTATTAAGTCAGAGTTTTCACCAATTCCAGCAGTGAAACAAATAGCGTCAACACCATGCATTATTCCAGCATAAGAACAAAGATATTTTTTGATTCTATCACATAACATAATAATAGCTATTTTTGATCTATTATCTCCATCGTTTGCAGCTTTTATAACTTCTCTTAAATCTGAACTAATACCAGAAACTCCTAAAATTCCTGATTTTTTATTTAAATAATCAATAATTTGGTGAGTGTTTAAAGATTTTTTCTCCATTAAGTATGGAATAACACTAGCATCGATATCTCCACATCTTGTACCCATTACTAAACCTTCAAGTGGAGTTAATCCCATAGAAGTATTAACAGATTTTCCATCTCTTACTGCACAAACAGAAGAACCATTTCCTAAGTGACAAACGATAATTTTTGAATCTTTTTTATTTAAAAGTTTTACAGCTTCGTTTGAAACGTAGTAATGACTTGTTCCATGGAATCCATATTTTCTTAAATGATGTTCTGTATAATCACCATAAGGTACAGCATATAAGAAGTTTTCAATTGGCATTGTTTGGTGAAATGCTGTATCAAATGTTGTAACATTTGGAACTTTTGGAAGTAATTGCATACAAATTTTAATTCCTAAAAGGTGAGCTGGATTATGTAAAGGAGCTAAAGGAATTAGTTCTTCAATTTTGCTAAGAACGTCATCATCAACAATTATTGAACCTTTGAAATATTCTCCACCGTGAACAACTCTATGTCCTATTGCTTGAATTTCATCAATAGAGTTTATTACTTTTGTTTCATCATTTGTTAAAATTCTTAAAACTAATTCAATAGCCTCTTTATGAGTTGGGATAGGTGTTTCAAAAGTTAGCTTTTTATTTTCACCAATTTCATGTTTTAAAATACCATCTATACCAATTCTTTCAACTAATCCACTTGCTTTTAATTCATGTGTTTTTGCATTTATTAATTGATATTTTAGTGAAGATGAACCTGCATTTAATACAAATACTAACATATATTTTCCTTATATTTTTGATTTAAACTTAAATAAGATTTAAGAAATAAATTTAATTATTTAAAATAATATCTTATTAAAACTTAAAATTTTTATATAATACTACTCAGCCCATTCAAAATCAGTTGTAAATACAATAGTCAACCAAAGGTCAGGATCTTCGTTCCCTAGCTCTTTTTCGATTTCATCTCTTAATAAATCCCACTCTTCAAGTTTTTTAGCTGGCCAACTTTTTGGGACTATAAAATATAGTTCTATTTGTCTTCCTCTTCCAACTCTAGCAACATAGGCTCTAAAAGAATCAAAACTATATTTTTTTACAATATTTTCTGCTATTTTATCAACTTGTTCTTTTAATTCTAGTGGAGTTACAAGTAAAATGTCAGAAAGTGCTTTTTTTACTGTTTTTAATGGCATTGGTATTATGAATATACAAACAACAATTAAAATAAAAGGGTCAATATACGGAGTTATCCACTGTAAATTAGTATCTTTTATAATATATCCAAAACTAAAAGCAAAAAGAAATCCTAAAGACATAGAAGCTGAAATTAACCAACTTATTGAATCAAGAGTTAAAAACTCAGATTTGATTGATTTATTTGCTTTTTTTATGAAAATTCCTAAACTAAGTTCAACTACAATAGATATTAAAGTAATAACTATTGCATATCCAAATAGTATTTCTCTACCTCCATGTAAGAAGCTATCAAGTGCATTTATGAAAGCATAAGTTGCAGCTCCAATAAGTAATATACCATTTACTCCTAAAACAATAGGTTCAAGGTGCCAAAAGCCCATAGTAAAATGTTTTTCCAGTTTATTATGAATAAAATCTTTAGAAGTAGATGAAGTAATTAATCTTGCTACAATTAAAGCAAGAGTTGTCATTACTGCATCTATCATTGCATAAATACTATCAAAAATTATTGTTGAAGATCTTGCAAGTAAACCAAATATTATTCCAATACCTGCAAGTAATATTGTGCTAAATATAGAGATACGAAGTAGGTTTTGTTCATTTTTTAAATATAAATTCATAAAAGTACTCTTAAATATTATAGATTACAACTACTTCATATTATAACACATAAAAAAAATTATTTTACAAGATTAAAAGTATCTT
Organism: Arcobacter lacus; assembly: GCF_003063295.1. Taxonomy (NCBI): domain Bacteria; kingdom Pseudomonadati; phylum Campylobacterota; class Epsilonproteobacteria; order Campylobacterales; family Arcobacteraceae; genus Arcobacter; species Arcobacter lacus. The sequence continues at coordinate 217,047 of NZ_MUXF01000001.1, read as the reverse complement.
GTGCGATTACTAACTCTTCATTTGTAGGGATAACAAAAATTTTTGTTTTTGAATTATTTTTACTAATTTCTCTAGTTTGGTGATTTTTTAATTGATTTTTTTCTTTATCAATTTCTATTCCCATAAACTCTAAGTTATGACAGACTTTTTCTCTTACTATGTCAGAATTTTCTCCAATTCCAGCAGTAAAACAAATAGCATCAACTCCTCCAAGTAATCCAGCATAAGAACATACATATTTTTTTACTCTATTACACATCATATCTATTGTAACTTGTGCTCTTTGATCTCCATCATTTGCTGCACTTATAATTTCTCTTAAATCTGAACTAATACCAGAAACTCCTAAAATTCCTGATTTTTTATTTAAATAATCGATGATTTGATGAGTATTCATACCTTTTTTATCCATTAAATATGGAATAATTCCTGGATCTATATCACCACTTCTTGTTCCCATCATTAAACCTCCAAGTGGAGTTAATCCCATAGAAGTATTAATTGATTTTCCATCTCTTACAGCACAAACAGAAGAACCATTTCCTAAATGACAAACTATGATTTTTGAATCTTTTTTATTTCCTAAAAGCTTTATAGCTTGTTGAGAAACAAAAAAGTGGCTTGTTCCATGAAATCCATATTTTCTTAAATGATGTTCAGTATAATCTTCATGAGGTACGGGAAATAAGAAGTGAACTTCTGGCATTGTTTGATGAAATGCAGTATCAAATACAGCTACATTTGGAACTTTTGGAAGTAACTGCATACAAATCTTCATTCCTAAGATGTTAGCAGGATTATGTAATGGAGCTAAAGGAATTAGCTCTTCAATTTTTTTTATAACTTTTTCTGTAACAAGAGTTGATTTTTTAAAATATTCTCCACCATGGGCAACTCTATGTCCTATTGCTTGAATTTCATCAATAGAATTAATTATTTTTGTATCATCGTGTGTTAAAGTTTCTAAAATAAGTTCAATTGCTTCTTTATGTGTTGGTATACAGGCTTCAATTGTTAATTTTCTATTTTCACTAACTATTTGTTTTAAAATACCATCAATTCCAATTCTTTCAACTATACCACTTGCTTTTAATTCACCATTTTTTGCATTTATTAATTGATATTTTAATGAGGATGAACCTGCATTTAATACAAATACTAACATTATTATTTTTCCTTAATTCATTTCACTGTATTTTTTAGTTTTAAAAAAATCATAGCAGTCATTAATGCATCATTATACGCATCATGTTTCCCTAGACTTGGAATTTGTAACTCTTCCATAATTGAGTTAAATCTTAAATCTATATGCCCTTGAGGAATTATCTCTATTTTATAATCGTGATAAATTTCGGATACTTCAAGAGTTTTATTTGGAAGAGTTATTCCAAGTTTTGGTTTAAGATATTTGTTTATCATAGAGATATCAAACTCTAAAAAATATCCAACTAAAGTTCTATTACCTATAAATTCCAAAAATTCTTCAATAACTAAATCTATATCATTTGCATTATTTAAATCACATTCTCTTATATGATGAACTTTTATAGCTTCTGCTTGAAGTTTAGTTTTTGGTTTTACATATCTAATAAATTTTTTACTAGAAATAATCATATTATCTTTTATAATTACTGCACCTATGGAGATAATATCATCCTTTTTGGGATTAAGCCCAGTTGTTTCGCAGTCAAAACAAACATATTCGTCCTTTTTTCGTGAATCTTCAAAGAGATATAAATATTTTTTATCTCTTAGATTTTTTTTATTAAAATAATTTTTTATATTTCTAAACATAGTTTAACTTGAAATGAAATTCTAAATTTTTCTTTAATTTATTTATAATTTTAAAAGAATCTTTTAATAACTCTTTTTCCATTTTATTTAAACTATTTGGATTTATATAATTATCGATAGTTAAATTTTTGTCTAGTTTTGCTAAATTTGATTTTAGCTTCAAATTTAATAAAAAATTAAAAGCCATGATTAATTCTCTTGCCATTTCATTTTCAAGAATACCTAACTCCACAAGTTTATTTATTCTTTTTATTGTGTTAGTATTTAAAACTTTATTTTCTAAACTTAAAGATCTTATTCCTTGAACAAGAATAAATATTCCACCTCTTTTTATATCAATTTCATCTTTGTGTTTTTCATCTTTATTATTAAAAACAAAACCATCAAAAAATCCTAAAGGAACATCAAAACTTGATATTACTTTTGCAAAATGTGCGTAAAAAGTCTGAGAATTAGAAGATACTTTAAATAGATATTCTTTTAGCTCTTTTATCATTTTTATGTCTCCAGATACACAAAGAGCATCATAAAAAATTGCAATATTCATAAAGTTATCACCACTTGGTTCATTTACCCAAGTAAAAATTAAATCTTTAAAATCAGATATTTTTCTACACCAATAAGGATTTGAAATCATAATATTTCCTTCACATCTAGGAAAACCAAAATCAACCAAAGTTTCTGTGAAGTTTTGTGTGAAGTTTTTTAACTCTTCATCGCTTATTGTGCAATCATCTGAAATTATTAAAGCGTTATCTTGGTCAGTTCTTAAGATTTGTTCACCTCTTCCTTCACTACCCATTACAACTAAACAAGATTTTTCAACTAACTCTTTTGGTGCTAATATTCTGTACAATTTATCTAAAAGTTTTTTATTTAATTGATTTATTAATCTTGAAATAAAATCGATTTTTACACCTTTAGCATTCAGAGATTTAATAATTTTTATAAAAGATAAAGATGCTTCTTTTAACTCTTCGATTGTTTCAGCTTTTACTATTTGATTTGATACAGAAAAAATATTTGTAGCAAAGAATGAAGATAAAGAGATTTGATCAAGTATTCCGATAATTTCATTTTTCTCATTTTTTACTACAACTCTTTTTAATCCATGTTTTGCCATCATAAGTTGAGCATTAAATAAAAAATCATTTTCATCTATATAAATAAGACCTTTTGTAGCTATTTTTACTACTTTATCATCAAAGTCCATTCTATTTAAAATAACTTTTTGTCTAAAATCAGAATCTGTAACTATGTACATTTCGTCATTTTCATCTTTTAATAAAATAGTTGGGATTTTCTCTTTTTTTATTATTGATGCAGCTTCAAAAATTGTCTTTTCAGTATCGATAATAACAGCTTTATGTATTCTTGCATCTTTAACTTTTGCAATCATGATATTTGCCATTTCTCTGTTTTTTTCATGCAAGATATTGTTGTTTAATTTTTCAGAAATTGATTGAAAAAAGTATTTTTCTAATGTAATATTTTCGTGAAGTATCTTTAAAAAAATTTCTCTTGGTAAAATGTAGCAAATAGTTTCTTCTGCTGTTACAAAACTATTTTTGGAGAAGTTTTCAATCAGTGAAATAGAATCAAAGATTTCATTTTTTGAATAAACACTTAAGACTTCATCATCTTGTTTTTCTTGTATTAAACCTTTTAAAATAAAGTATAAAAATTTAGGAGAACTTTCTTGAGCTTGAATAACTTCATTTTCTTTAAAATAGACAATATCAAGATTTTCAGCAAAATCATCAAGTTCGTTAGCAGTTAAATTCTCAAATGGATGAATTGAAGAGATAAAAGTTTTTTGTTCTAAGATACTCATAAATGTCCTTTTTAAAAAAAATCAAAGGATAAAGATCCTTTGATAAATATTAATGTGAAACAGCTCCTGCTGCACCAATACCTGTGTTAGCTCTTATATTTTGTCCTCTAAATAAAGCTCTTTCTTTTAAAGCTCTTTCAGAGTTATCAATTTTAGAAAAAAACCAAATAGAAACAAATGCTACTGTTACAGAAAATAGTGCAGGGTGAGCATAAGGGAATATTGCTTTTTCATTTCCTAAAATTTGAACCCAAACATTTGGTCCTAAAATTACAAGTACAACAGCAGTAATTAATCCCATAAATCCACCAATAAATGCGCCTCTTGTAGTTAATTGGCTCCAATAAATTGATAAAAATAAAATAGGAAAATTAGCACTTGCTGCAATACCAAAAGCAAGACCAACCATATATGCAATATTTTGTGATTCAAATGCAATACCTAAAGTAACACCAACAATTCCGACAATAATAACTGTGATTTTAGATATTTTCACAACTTGTTCATCACTTGCATTAGGATTTATAACATTTGCATAAATATCATGTGAAATAGCACTTGCTCCTGCAAGTGTTAATCCTGAAACAACTGCTAAAATAGTAGCAAATGCAACCGCAGAGATAAATCCTAAGAAAGCATTTCCACCTAACATATGAGATAAGTGAACAGAAGCCATATTACTTCCACCAAATAATTTTCCACCATCAAGATATGCTTTTGCACCATCAAAATATTGAGCACCTTCTGCTGTATTTAAAAAAGCAATCGCTCCAAATCCAACAATAGTAATAATAATCCAAAAATATGCCACAAATCCAGTTGCATAAACAACAGATTTTCTAGCTTCTTTTGCATTTCCAACTGTAAAAAATCTCATTAAAACGTGAGGAAGACCAGCAGTTCCAAGCATTAAAGCCATCCCTAAAGAAATTGCTGAAATTGGGTCTGATAAAAATCCACCTGGTTTTAAAATAGCTTCACCATTCTTATGATGTTCAACAGCTTGAACAGCTAAAGACTCAAAAGAGAAGTCAAAATGATATAAAATCATAACAGCCATAAATGAAACACCAGATAACAGTAAAATAGCTTTGATAATTTGTACCCAAGTAGTTGCAAGCATTCCACCAAATGTTACATAAATAATCATCAGCGCCCCAACCATAAATACAGCATATTCATATTCCATTCCAAATAAAATTTGGATAAGTTTACCTGCTCCTACCATTTGTGCAATTAAGTATAAAACAACAACAGAAAGTGAACCAAATGCCGCTAAAGTTCTTATCTCTTTTTGTCCTAATCTATAAGCAGCAATATCTGCAAAAGTAAATTTACCTAAATTTCTTAATTTTTCAGCCATAAAAAATAAAATTACAGGCCAACCAACTAAAAATGAAACAGCATAAATAACACCATCATATCCACTCATATAAATAAGTCCAGATACTCCTAAAAATGCAGCGGCAGACATATAATCACCTGCGATTGCTAAACCATTTTGGAAACCACTTATTCCTCCACCAGCTGTATAAAAATCTGAAGCAGATTTAGTTTTTCTTGCTGCCCAATAAGTAATTCCTAAAGTTCCAGCAATAAATACAAAAAACATAATAATTGCAGGAATATTTAAATCTCTTTTCCCCTCAAAAGTTGCATCACCAGCTGCAAAAACTGATATAACAAATATAGATAGTAGTGCTAAAACTTTTAACATTATAATAAATCCTTTACATCTTTTTTAATTTGATTTGTTAAATCTTCAAATTCTGTATTTGCTTTTTTTACATAAATTAGAGTTGTTAAAAAACTTATTATTAATATTGCAAAAGCAATAGGAATAGCTATAGTTGTTACACCATCTCCAATTTTTGTAGCAAATAACTCTTTGTCAAATGCAACGATTGATATATAACCATAAAACATTATTAACACAAAAAAACCAAGTTTGAGTGCTAGATTATTTCTTTTTGAAACTAACTCAATATATTTCGGGTTAGATTCAATCCTTTCGATTAATTTTTCATTCATTTTTTCTCCTTAGTTTTTATTTAAATTTAAATAAAAAGATAATTTGATTATACAAACTAAATTTAAATTTGTATTTATTAAAACAAAAAAATAGAATTAAAAAAATATAAAAATGGTAGAAATGTAACAAAGAAATAATATTTTAATTATTATATTTAATTATAATTATTAAGTTAATTTTAAAGAAATAAAAATACTAAAGAGAGTTCTCTCTTTAGTACTTAAGATTAGTGTGAAACAGCTCCATCAGCACCAATTCCAGTTTCTGCTCTAATTTGTTGAGCTTCGAATCCAGATTTATCTTCTTCTGCTCTAGCTGAGCTATCAGTGATAGAGAAGAACCAAATACCAACAAATGCTGCAACTATAGAGAATAATGCAGGTTGAGTATAAGGGAAAATAGCACTTTCAAATCCAAAGATATCAACCCATACAGTTTTACTTAAAACAACTAGAATAACTGCAGTTAATAGACCGATAAATCCACCAATGAATGCACCTCTTGTTGTAAGTTTAGACCAATAAATTGATAAGAACAATATAGGGAAGTTAGCTGATGCTGCAATAGCAAATGCTAAACCAACCATGAATGCAATATTTTGGTTTTCAAATGCAAATCCTAAAAGAATAGCAACTATACCAATTACAATAACTGTTCTTTTTGAAACTTTCATTTCTTCTTCATCTGTTGCTTGACCTTTTCTAATAACGATTGCATATAAATCATGTGCAATAGAGTTAGAAGCAGCTAATGTAAGTCCTGCCACAACCGCTAAAATTGTAGCAAATGAAACAGCTGCAATAAATCCTAAGAAGATTGAACCACCAACAGCTTCAGATAAGTGAACAGCAGCCATATTATTTCCACCGATTAATTTACCAGTAGATTCAAAGAATATAGCACCCTCTGGACTATTTAAGAAAACGATAGCACCTAAACCAACAACACCAATAATTAAGTAGAAATAACCAATAAATCCAGTTGCATAAACAACAGATTTTCTAGCTTCTTTTGCATTTCCAACTGTAAAGAATCTCATTAAAATGTGTGGTAATCCTGCAGTTCCTAACATTAATGCTAACCCTAAAGAAATAGCTGAGATTGGATCTTTAACGAAAGGTCCTGGTTTTAAAATATCTGCACCTTTAGTATGAACATTAACAGCTTCTGTTGCTAAATTTGTAAACGAGAAACCATAATGAGAAAGAACCATTATTGCAATAAATGTAACTCCAGATAGAAGTAATACAGCTTTAATAATTTGTACCCAAGTAGTAGCAAGCATTCCACCAAATGTTACATAAACAATCATTAATGCTCCAACTAAAATAACAGCCCAACCATATGGAATATGGAATAAAACTTCAATTAGTTTTCCAGCTCCAACCATTTGTGCAATTAAATAGAAAGTTACAACTGTTAAAGAACCAAATGCAGCTAAAATTCTGATTTTTTGCTCATCTAGTCTATATGCAGCAATATCTGTAAAGTTGAATTTACCTAAATTTCTTAATTTTTCAGCCATTAAGAATAGGATAATTGGCCAACCAACTAAGAATCCAATAGCATAAATCATACCATCAAATCCGTGTAAGAAAATCATTCCTGAAATACCTAAGAATGAAGCAGCTGACATATAATCTCCAGCAATTGCTAGACCATTTTGGAATCCACTTATTCCTCCACCTGCTGTATAAAAATCTGAAGCAGATTTAGTTTTACTAGCAGCCCATTTTGTAATACCCATAGTACCTGCGATAAATACGAAGAACATAATAACAGCAGCTACATTTACACTACTTTCACCATCAGCCGCAAATAGTGCTAATGAAGATAAACCTAATAAAGTAAGTATTTTTAACATTATAAAATATCCTTTACATCATTTTTGATATCATTAGTTAAGCTTTCAAACTCACCATTTGCTTTAACAACATAAATAAGTGTTGAAATAAATGCAATTATAATGATTACAGTTGCAATCGGGAAAGCAACAGTCATAACACTATCAGCTGAAACTTTTGTTGCAAAAAACTCTTTGTCAAATGCAATAGTTAAAACGAAACCATAGTAAATTACTAACATGAAAACTGCTAGTTTAACAGCAAAAGAACTTCTTTTTGAAACAAGTTCATGGTATTTAGGATTAGCTTTAATCCTTTCTACTAATTTGTTATCCATTTTTTCTCCTAAAATAAGATTCATTGAAATAGTAAAATATTTTAGTTGCAAAAGCATAGCATTTCAAAAAAGTTTAAAAAAAACTTTAAACTTTTTATAAAAGAAGCGATTTTTAGGGATATTATGTTTTATAATTATATTATTGTTTTATAAATTGTTTTAATTTTAGAAAGATCATAGAAGTCATAATAGCATCATTTAATGCATCATGCTTACCTAAAACAGGTATATTTAAATTTTTCATAATAGTATCAAATTTTAAATCTATAAATCCATAGTTACTTGTAGATTTTCTACTATCATAATATATTCCAGAGACTTCTATTGGTTCATTTGGAAGTTTAATACCAAGATATTTTTTTGTATATTTAGAAATAATAGCCATATCAAATTCTATATAATAACCAACAATTGGTCTTGAACCAATAAAGTCTAATAATTGATAAATAGCAATTTCTGGTTCAAGTGCATTTTCTAAATCTATTTGTCTTAAGTGATGCACTTTTATAGATTCGATATTTATATCTTTTGAAGGTTTTAAAAAAATATTAAATGTTTTTCTCATCAATATTTTATTATCTCTTATTAAAACTGCTCCAATAGATAATATTTCGTCTTTTTTAGGATTTAATCCTGTTGTTTCACAATCTAGACTTACAAATTCATTTTGTGCTGGAGTATCAAATAAAAAATCATATCTTTTATTTTTTAGTTGTTTTCTATTCCAATTTCTTAAAAAGTTTTTTAGCATTAGTATATTTTATCCAGTTTAAATATGTAATTTATAAATTTCTTGAATTCAACAACAATTTTAAAAGATTCTTTTAATAAATCTCTTTCAATTTTCCCTAAATTATTTGTATCTATTTCATTTGTTAAAGCAATTCCTTCTTGAATACAATCTAGTTGATTTTTCAATCTTATAGTACTTGCTATTTCAAATGCTTCTATTAATTCAGCAGCTTTAGTTTTTTCTAAAATATTTTTTGCTTCAAGTATTTTTATTCTTTTTATTGTTGTTGTTTCTTTTATTTTTTCTCTTAAAGCTAAACTTCTAATTCCTTGAACTATTGGAAAAATTGCAGCTTTTTTTATATTAATTAAATCATCTTTTGCCATAAAGTTTGAAAATGTTGTTGGAGTATCAAAAGTAATCGTAGCTTTTGCAAAATATGCCATAAAAATATCTTTATTTTGAACTTTACCATATAAATAATCTTTTAAATTGATTAGTAATTCTTTATCTCCTGCAACTGCAAAAGCATCTATAAAAATTGCTAAATCAAGATAATTTTTCATATCAGGAGAATTTAGCCATTTTATAATATCACTTTTATATTCATCTTCTGTTTTGCACCAATAAGGATTTGAAACCATAATATTTCCATCACAAGGTGGATATCCTAAATCAATTAGATGTTCAGTTAATTGTTGCATATAAGGTCTATATTGTTCAACATCAATACCATTTTTTACTACAAGAGCATTGTCTTGATCAGTTTTAACAATTTGTTCATTTCTTCCTTCACTTCCCATAACAATTAAACAAGCATTTTTTTGTAATTCTTCAGGAAGAACTAAACTATAAAGCTTTTGATAAACTTTTGTATTTAACTGTCCAATTAAGTTTGAAATATGATATATTTTTACGCCTTTTGCTTGTAAACTTTTGATAATATTCAAAAATTCATTGCTAGCTATTTTTAAATCTTCAACTTTATTCGCATTTTTTATTTTTGATTCTATAACATAGGTGTGATTTGCAAAGTGAGAAAGAATATCTATTTGTTCTAAAATACCAATCATTTCACCATTACTATTTGTAACGCCAATTCTTTTAATATTTCTTTTTATTAAAATTGTTAATGCTTCAAACAAGTAATCATCTTTTTGAATTGTTAAAAGTGGAAAAATAGCAATATCACGTACAGGAATTGTCAAATCCCTTCCTTGCAATAAAACTTTAACTTTTAGTAAAGAATCTGTAATTATTCCATATTCTCCATCAGATTTTTTTACAATAATTGTTGAAGTTTTAAATTGCATAGATTTTTCTATAGCATCAATTAATTTTGTATTTTCATCTACCATACAGGCTTCATGGATTAAAGTGTCTCCAACTTTTGCAATCATAAAAGATGAAAGTTGTGAAGTATATTCTTTGTCTTTTAAACTTTGAATTTTATTTACTAAATCTTTCAAAAAGAAATCTTTGAATTCTTGATTTTTTTCAATTAGACTTAGAAAAGTCTTTTTTTCTATTTCATAACAGATAAGTTCTTCATTTACTTTAAATGTATGTTCACATTTTCCATAAATTAATGAGTTTGAATCAAAAGAGTCCTCATTTTGATAATCCATTACAACAATATTTTCATTTGAGTATTCATATACTGAACCTTTTATAATTATAAAAAAGTGTTCAGGAATTTTTTCTGGGCTGATTAAAATTGTATCTTTGGGATAATATGCAATATCCATATGTTGAACACACATAGCCATTTGGCTTGGAGTTAGAACTTCAAACGGATGAATGTTTGATAAAAAACTTTCTTGATCTTGTATGCTCATTTTATACCTTCTTTTTTAAAGTTCTATTTTGTTTTTTATATTTGTAGGAATCCTAATTTTCTGAATTAATTTTTGTACACTTTTGGGAGGAAGTGGTGTTAATCTTGATACAATTAATGCAACTATAAAATTTAATATTGCTCCAATTGTTCCAATCCCTTCTGGAGTGATTCCAAACAAATAATTTCTCATATTTTCTATTGAATTATCAATAAATAAGAAGTACACAATATAACAAAAAGTGAATATAAAAGCAGTTAAAATTCCAAAGAATGCACCTTCTTTATTCATCCTTTTATCAAATATTCCAAGCACAACTGCTGGAAAAATCGTAGCTGCAATTAAAGTAAATGAAATTGTAACAGTTTGAACAATTGAATAAAAAGGTATTGTAAAAAATGTAGCGAAAGCAACAAGAATAAAAACTATTAAAATAATTGATAATCTTTTTGTTTTATTTTTATGTGGATATTTATAATTGTTTTTATATATAAATTCATCCCATAAGTCATAAGAAATTGTTGTTGTAATTATCAGAAGCAAACCTGTTGTTGTAGCTAAGATTGCTGCTAAGGCTCCAGAAATTAAAAGTGCAATTATCCAGTTTGGCAAGTTTGCAATTTCTGCATTTACTAAAGTTACAATATCAGGATTTATAAATAATTCATTATTTTTTGTTCCATCTATTTGTATTTTTTTATCTTCATTTTTGTCATTCCAAGATATAAAACCACTATTTTGCCATATTTGAAGCCATTTCCCATTGTTTATTGAAGTATCATTATTTTTTATTTCACCTTGAATAAATGCTTCATATTCAACATTTTGAACATTTTTTAAAAGATTAATTTTTGAAAAAGATGCAACTGATGAAATAGTTGTAAATATCAAAGCTACAAATATTAATGCCCAAAGAGCAGATTTCCTAGTATCTTTTACTGTAGAAAGTGTAAAAAACTTTATTAATAAATGAGGAAGAGTTGCTGTACCTAACATTAAAGCCATAGTTATCATAAATACATTTATTAAATCAAGAGATTTAGAGTAACTATCAAATCCAAAATCTACTAATATTTTATCTAAAGCAATTAAAAAAGGTGTTCCTTCTTTTATTGTTTGAAGAGGAGTAATAAAATCAAAGTTTATAGGTGAAAATATTGCTAATTGAGGTAAGAAGCTGTTAGTTAATTGCAATGATAAAAATATTGCACAAAATGTATATGCAAAAAGTATAATAATATATTGAGCTATTTGTGTATAATTGTTTGTTCTCATACCCGTAAAAATTGCATATAAAAATAAAATACCAATAGCACTCAATAAACCAATGTACATATCTACTTGAAAAAATCTTGAAAAAATTATTCCTAAACCTTTCATTTGTGCTGAAATATAAATAAATGAGGCTAAAACAATTATAATAATTGTAAGTAATCTAGCTTTATTTGAGTAATATCTTTGAGCAATAAAATCAGGAATTGTAAATTTTCCAAACTTTCTCAAATAGGGAACTATTAAAAGGGTAAGTAAAACAAATCCACCTGTAAATCCAAGTATATAAGGTGTTCCATTGTATCCTAAATATGAAATTGTTCCTGCAATTGATATAAATGAAGCTGCTCCAATCCACTCTGTTGCGATAGAAACACCAATAAAAATTGGATGAACTTTATTGTTTGCAATATAAAAATCTTTTGTTGAACTAGCTTTCGTCCACAACGCAAGACCAACATAAATTGCAAAAGTTATAGTTCCAAATAGGTAAATTAACGATTGTAATTCCATAAAATCTATTCACTTACATCATATTTTTTATCTATTTGAGACATTTTTCTTATATAAATAATAATTAAGATAATAAAAAGATAAATAGCACCTTGTTGTGCCATAAAGAAACCAAGTTTAACACCGTTTATTTCGATAAGATTGAGTTGTTCTACAAATAAGATACCACAGCCAAAAGAGATTACAAACCAAACAATAAGCAATTTAATAATTAAAAAGACATTTTCTTTCCAATACTCTTTTGCTTTTTTTTGATTCACTTTTTGCCTTTGTAAAATTTAGGGCAATTATAGTGATGTTTAATAGCAAAAAAATAGCATTTGCAAATAAATTAATTATACAGAATAATATCTATCTATTTTATAACCAAGTCCACGAATATTTTTAATAAAGTCTTCTTTTAGTGCTTTTTTTAATCTTGAAATTTCAGCTCTAATTGTAGGATTATCAATATTTTCAGCATCCCAAACATCAACTCTAAATCTTTCGAAATCTACAATCATATTTATATTTAGAGCTAAAATATGGATAATTTCCAATTGTTTTTTTGTAAGATTTTGTGGTTCTCCATTAAAATAAAGAGTTTGTTTATCTTTTGAATAAGAGTAGTTTTCTGAAAATCTAATATGTGAAGTGTTATTTTGTTCTTTTTTCAAAATCTGGTTTATTTTAATTCCAAGTTCACCTAAATGAAAAGGTTTTTTTATGTATTCTCTACATCCTAAATTGTAAGCTTTTGTGATATCTTCAATATCAACCAATGCAGAAATAAATATAGTTGGTATATGAATTTTTTTACTATTTAAGTGAGCTAAAACTCCAAAACCATCAATTGTTGGAACATTTATGTCTAAAATTAGTAAGTCAAAAGTTGTATCAACATTATTTAATACATCTTGACCATCTTGAAAACTTTCAACCATGTGACCAATATTTCTTAAATACTCACTAATAGCATTATTTAACATTAACTCATCTTCAAGAAGTAGTATTTTCATTTATTTTAAACCTATAAGTAAATTTTGTCTCTTTTTCATTTGAGTCGATATTGATTATAACTAAATTTTTATCACATATTTCTTTTACAATTTTTAGTCCTAATCCAAAACCACCTCGAGAAGAATTTTCTCTATAATAATCCTCAAAAATTTTGTCAAGATTTTCTATCTTTTTTGAATTAGTTGCAATACTAAACTCTATTTCATCATCATTTAAATAATAAAGTTTTACAAATATGGGAGATTTTGAAAAAGAGTATTTTACTGCATTTGATAAATTATTATCAATAATTCTTTGAAGCTCAGTCATATTGAATTTTATATATAAATCATCTTCTAAATTTTGAATAAGATATAAAGAATTTGATTTGATGATTTCATCAAAGAATTCTAATCTCTCTTTTAATATAGAAGTAAAATCTAGATACTCTTTTTCATAAACAACTCTATCTTTTTTTATTAAATATGATAAATCATCATAGATATATTGAATAGTTTTTGAACCAGATTCAATATTTGTAATATAGTTATTATTTGGTATTTTCATTTTTAGTAAATCTATATTTGTTCTAATAATACTTAATGGAGTATTTATTTCATGTACAGAATTTTTGATAAAACTTTTTTGAGAATCAACTAAATCTGTTAATTCTTTAGTTTTTTCTTTTACTTTATCTTCTAAATTTTTATTTAAATCTTCAAGCATAGTTGTTTTTAATTTTATATTATTCATTGCATCTGTTGCATAATTTGCTATGACTTTAAATTCACCAAAAATGATGTTGTTTTGATTTAGAGGTTCATCATTTTTTTGTGATTCTTTGAAGTATTTCCCTATTTCTTTTACATCATTTACTATTAAAATAGTTGCATTTTTATAAATAAATATTGAGTAAAATATAAGTAAAATCGTAAGAGAAGTTACTTGAAGTGTGTAATTTGATATTTTTTGATTATAATCATCTTCTTTTAATTTTATAAGTTTATCTATCTCATCTAAATAAACACCTTTTCCTATTGTCCAGTTCCATTTATCATAAGATTTTACATAAGATATTTTATTTGCTTCTTTATGAATTTCGGGTTTTGACCAAAAATAGTTTATAAATCCTCCATCTTTATTTTTAGAGATATTTATAAGTTCTTCTATAACTTTTTTACCATTTTGATCTGTAAAGTTTATAAAATTCTTACCAATGTTTGTTTTTTCAACAGAATTTTGAAGTAAATTACCATCAAAATCATAAATGAAAATGTACTCATTTGGATTATTGCTTAAATTTAATTCTTTAATTGCAATAATTACTTCTTTTTTTATTGTTTCTAAATCTTTTGTATTTATATTTTCTTTGTAGTAATAATCTATAAATTTTATCATATAGTCAATATGATTTCTTATTAGAGCTTTTTGATTAGTTGTGTAATCTTCTTTTAGGGTATGTATTTTCTCTTGTAGTTCTTCATGTGCATTATTTATAATTATAAAAGTAAAAAAAGATATCAAAACTATTATAAATAAGATACTATAAACTATTAGGTGATATAAACTCTTTGCTTTTAACATTTTAAACCTTTAAAATTGAAGTTAAATGATAGCTAGATTTTAGTAATAATAAACTTTGAAAGTGATATTTCCAAGTGGCGCGGCCGACGAGACTCGAACTCGCGACCTCCTGCGTGACAGGCAGGCATTCTAACCAACTAAACTACGGCCGCACTTGGGAAATAATAAAAAGTGGTGGTCGATATAAGACTCGAACTTATGACATCTACCTTGTAAGGGTAGCGCTCTACCAACTGAGCTAATCGACCGAAGTTGCATATTTTGGCTTGGTGACCCCTAGGGGATTCGAACCCCTGTGGCATGGATGAAAACCATGAATCCTAACCGTTAGATGAAGGGGCCAAGACTATGCAACAATAAAAAGTGGTGACCCGTAATGGATTCGAACCATTGGCCCCCTCATTAAAAGTGAGATGCTCTACCAGCTGAGCTAACGGGTCACAAAACAACAAACATTTTTAAGTGTTAAACTCAAAATGGACTGGAATTATATTGGAAAATCAATTAATTGTCAAGAGTTTTTTTTACAAATTTCAAAATTTTTTTCAAAGCAGTTTTTGCTGCTTGTATTTGAACCTCTTCTCTTGTACCTTTAAAGTAAAAAGTATCAATAATTTTTACATTATTTGCATCTGAAATACCAATTACAACTGTTCCTACTGGTTTGTTCTTTGTTGCTCCTGTTGGTCCTGCAATTCCTGATATTGCAATAGCAAAATCTGCTTCAAATTTTTTTATAGCACCATCTAGCATCTCATTTACAACTTCAGTGCTTACTGCTCCAAACTTTTCTAATGTTTCATTATTTACATTCAATTCTTGATTTTTTATCTTATTTGAATAAGAGACAATACTTCCATTAAAAATATCAGAAGAACCAGAAACTTTTGTAATCATACTTGCAACTAATCCACCTGTGCAAGATTCTGCTGTCGTTATTGTTTTTTTATTATTTCTTAGAATGTCTTGAAGTTCAATCATATCTTTTTTATTAAATATTTTTTTAAACACAACTAATCCTTTTTTTAAGAATAATGTATTTTAGTAATAAATTGATTAAAGTTGAGGAAAGAAAAATAGAAGAAAAATATTCTTCTATTTTTTATTATTTGTCGTCAGTAAAATCGCTTAAGAATTTATCTTCATAGAAAGTTTTACCTAAATATTGGCACACTTTTTTAATATCTCTTTCTGCATTTCCTAAACAAGATGTAGCACCTGGTGATGGAGTCATATTAAAGATGATACCTTCAAGCTCAGTAATTGAAGCTTCTCCAAGCATTAATTTTTTCTCATCTTTATTAAGTACTTGTGGTCTAACTCCTCCAAATCCTTTTGCATATTCAATATCTTCTACGCTTAAAGATGGAACAATTTTTCTTGCATCTTTAACAAATAAACCTTTATTAATTCCAGGAACTTCAAATAAAAAGTTTTTGA
Organism: Arcobacter lacus; assembly: GCF_003063295.1. NCBI lineage: Bacteria > Pseudomonadati > Campylobacterota > Epsilonproteobacteria > Campylobacterales > Arcobacteraceae > Arcobacter > Arcobacter lacus. The sequence continues at coordinate 200,848 of NZ_MUXF01000001.1, read as the reverse complement.
ATACATAATTTCTAATATCTGAATCTTTTAATAAGTCCCAGAAAATTTTCATAATGCTTCCATCAAAATTCATAGTTTTTAAGCATTGAAAAAATGATTTTCCACCTTTATATCTCTCTAAAACTAATAATGCAAGTGCAGTTGGCCCAAATCTAGTTTTACCTTCACATAAAATATCTGGATCTCCATGAAGTGCAGCGAATGGTAATTTATCATTTTGTACCATATAAACTTTACCATTTAAGAAATGTCCACTTGTAATATAGAATGATCCTGCCATTGATAAAGAACCCATATGTTTTCCATAACCCATTTTGTGAGCTAAGAATAATGAGTGGGCTCCAGCATCAACAACAACGAAATCAGCAGTATAAACTGTACCATGAACAGTTGTAAGTTTGAATTTTTTACCAACTTGTTCAATTTCTTCTACTTCAGAGTTAAAGAAAACATCAGTCGTTTTAGATGAATCTGCATTTTGTCCAGCTTTTACTAATTCTTTAGTCATTGCTCCAAAATCAACTGTTGTATATTGATCATTTGTTCCCATAGCTACAATTGGTTCTGGTCTATCTTTTGTTCTTTCTTTATCTGCATAAACTAATAAAGGTTCTTTTTCTCTTAAAGCTTCTTTATCCCATAATTCTAAATAAGGGAAAATTTCTTTAAATTTATTATATCTATCAGTAATAAATTGAACTTCTTTTTCTCCAACACCTAAAGCCATTTTTTGGTGTTTAAACATAATTTTATCTTGTAAATCATACATAAGATTGAATTTTTCAATCATTTTTGCAGTTCTTTTTGTGATTTTTGCTTTCTCAAATGTATAGTTTGTTTCGATATCACCTACGTGAATTGTTTGAGAGTTACTTGTACCTTTTGAGTTTAATGTAGCTAAGTCCTCATATTTCTCAAGTAAACAAATTGAGTTTACATCAGAGTATTTTGCTAATTCAAAAAATAAAGCTGCTCCAGAGATACCCCCACCAACAATTACTACTTCATAGTGTTTCTCATTCATCTTGCTTTCCTTCTCCTATATTTTTGTCATAAAAATTTAGGGATTCTAACATATAAATTTTTTATTTTAGATAAATAGTAGTTAGTAATTATTTTATTTTTTTAAATTTTTATGTATGGAAAAAATATAATTTGTTGTTAAATTAAAATTTACGTAATTAAACATAATTTTGTGCTAAATTTAACAAAAGATAATTTTTAAAATATATTTAGATATAATCTAGGTTCTAATTAAAACTATAATATTTGAAAATGAAGGTGTAATAATGGATTATAAAGATAGTTTATTGCTTCCAAAAACAGATTTTCCAATGAGAGGAAATCTTCCTCAAAATGAACCTGTAAAATATAAGCAATGGGATGACAAAAAAGTTTACGAGAAAATGAAAAAAAATAGAGTAGGGGCTCCATCATTTACTCTACATGATGGACCTCCTTATGCAAATGGAAATATTCATATTGGTCATGCTTTAAATAAAATTTTAAAAGATATTATTAACAAATTTCATTATTTTGAAGGAAAATCAATTAGATATGTTCCAGGTTGGGATTGTCATGGATTACCAATTGAACAAAAAGTAGAAGAAAAAATAGGAAGTGAAAAGAAAAAAGAACTTCCAAAATCAAAATTAAGACAACTTTGTCGTGATCATGCAACTAAATTTGTTGAAATTCAAAAAGATGAATTCAAAAAATTAGGTGTAATTGCTGATTGGGAAAATCCATATTTAACAATGGATTTTAAATTTGAAGCAAATATTTATAGAGAGTTATGTGCAATTGCAAAACAAGGTCTTTTAATTCAAAGAAGTAAACCAGTTTATTGGTCTTGGGCTGCACAAACTGCACTTGCTGAAGCAGAAGTTGAGTATGAAGATAAAACATCTCCATCAATATTTGTTGCATTTAAACACGAAAATATCGATGCAAGTATAATTATCTGGACAACTACTCCTTGGACACTTCCTGCAAATACGGGAATTTCTTTAAATGGTGAAGAAGAGTATGTAAAAACTTCTGATAAATTTGTTGTAGCAAAAAAATTATATAACTCTTTAATAGAAAGTGGAGTTATAAGTGGTGAAGTAGTTGAAACTATAAATCCAAAAGATTTAGAAAATACATTTGCAATTAATCCATTAAATGGAAGAACTTCTAAAATTGTTTTAGGTGACCATGTTATGATGGATTCAGGAACTGGAGCAGTTCATACTGCACCTGGACATGGAGAAGATGACTATAAAGTTGGATTAAGATATAACTTAGATGTGATTATGCCAGTTGATGCTTATGGTAAATATGATGAGACAATAGTAAGAGAAAAATTATTTAGAGATACAGATAAATATTTAGGATTAAATGTATTTAAAGCAAATGAGTTAATTTTAGAAGAATTAGGAAGTGCTTTATTAAAAAGAGTAGATATTAGACACTCTTATCCACACTGTTGGAGAACTCATACACCAATTATTTTTAGAGCAACAAAACAATGGTTTATCTCAATTGATGATAAATATGGAAATAAAAATAATACATTAAGAGAAAATGCTTTAGAAGTTGTAGAAAATCTAAAATTCTATCCAGAGTGGGGAAGAAATAGATTAAAAGCGATGTTAGAAGGAAGACCTGATTGGTGTATTTCAAGACAAAGAGATTGGGGAGTTCCAATTGCATTTTTTAGAAATAAAAAGACTGATGAAATCATTTTTGATGAAAAAGTTTTAAATTATACAGCAATGATTTTCGAGCAATATGGTTGTGATGCTTGGTATGATTTAGAGATTTCTGATTTACTATATCCAGGAAGTGGATTAAATCCTGATGATTTGGAAAAAACTTTAGATATTTTAGATGTTTGGTTTGATAGTGGTTCAACTCAAAATGCAGTTTTAAGAAGTAGAAATTATGATGCTGGAACTTTCCCTGCGGATATGTATCTTGAAGGAAGTGATCAACATAGAGGTTGGTTCCAATCTTCACTTTTAACAACTTTAGCTTCAAGTGAAATTGCTCCTTATAAATCGATTTTGACTCACGGCTTCACTGTTGATGAAAAAGGTGAAAAAATGTCTAAATCAAAAGGAAATGTTGTTGCTCCTGATAAAGTTATAAAAGAGTATGGAAGTGAAATTTTAAGACTTTGGGTTGCAATGAGTGATTATCAAAGTGATTTAAAAATCTCTGATAATATCTTAAAACAAAATGGTGAGTTATATAGAAAAATAAGAAACACAGCAAGATTCTTACTTGCAAATATTGATGATTTAGAAGAGATTATTGATGTTTCTAAAATGGGACCATTAGATAAATGGATTTTAAATAAAGCTAAAAAAGTATTTGATGAAATTGAAGCTGCATTTAATGTTTATGAATTTTCAAAAGGTTTAAATAAATTAAATAACTTCTTAGTTGTTGATTTATCTGGGATTTATCTTGATGTTTGTAAAGATAGATTATATTGTGATGATAAAAAAGATATTCATAGGCTTGCAAGTCAAAGTGCAATGGCACTGATTGCAAAAAAACTTATTTCAACTTTAGCTTGTATTTTAACATATACAATGGATGAATTATTAGAGTTTGCACCAGCATTTATAAAAGATGGTTGTGAAGATATTTTTGATTACAAAAAATTTGATTTACCACAAGTTGAATCTTCTATAAATGAAGAAAATTTGATAGAAGCAAAAGAGAAATTTTCTGAAATTAAAGATGCTTTAAGTAAAGAAAAAATTATAAAATCTACTTTAGAATTATCTTTATATACAAACAGTGAAAATATTTTGGCTTTAGATGAAGTTGAATCAAGTGATTGGTTTTTGGTAAGTAGTGTCTTTACAACAAAACAAAGTAGTGAAGTTTTAGGTAAATTTGAAGTTGATGGAAAAGAATTTGAAGTTTATAAAGCAACTGCTCATAAATGTCCAAGATGCTGGAAATTTACAGCAACTAAAGAAGAATCACTTTGTAATAGATGTGAAGAAGTAGTAAAATAGGAAAAAAATGTTTCAAGAAGAAGTAACACTCTCTTTTATATTTCAAACAATAGCAGTAATATTGATAGTTACTGCTATTGGAATATATTTTGTAAAAAGAAAAGAAAAAGAGGTAAAAAATAAATGATGCCATTTTCTGATGAAGATTTACAAAATCCAGTAAGTTCTATAATTGAAAATAAAATTTCACCAATGCTAGCACGTGATGGTGGAGCTATAAAACTTTTAGCTATAAAAAATGCAAAAGTTTTTGTACAGTTACAAGGTGCATGTGTTGGCTGTAGTGCAAGTGGAAGTACTTTAAAGTATATTGTAGAAAAAGAATTAAAAGCTGCAATTCATCCTGATTTAGAAATTATAAATGTACCACAAGGTATGGAAAATAATTTAGAGGAATTATAATAATGATAAATGAAGATAGATTATTAAATGATGCAAACTCTTTATTTTTACAAAAAAAATTTAAAGATGCTTTATTTTTATATTCACAGTTATCATCAAATTTTCCAGATAACAAAGAATATCCTATTTATGCACTTTTTTGTGATATTGCTAGCGAAGATGTATCAAAAGCTTTATCTTTGTATGATTATTTTACAGTAATTAAAGATGATAGTTTAGATGAAGCAATAAGATATGTAGAAGATATAATTAATGCTTATGATGGTGATATTGACAAAATGATGGAAATTTTAAAAGATTTAAGCACTTCAACAGTTGAATCTCTAGATGCAATAAGATATGAAGATTTTAAAAAATTAATAGAAGTTAGAGGTTCTTTTAGAATTGCTTTTGAAGATATTATGTTTTCAACAAAAGTTGCAATTGAAAATAAAGATGATTTTTATGATTTTGTAACAAAGTTGATAGATAACGATTTTAATAGTACAGCATACTCTTATCTTGATGGTTTTAATGAATATTTTACTTATGATAAAGAGATAGAAAAACTATATAAAAAATTAGAAGAGAAAAAACTTGAAACTAATCATAAACGATAAAACATATACAGACAATTCAGGTGAAGCTGATAAAAATTCAATTTTTGTTGTTTCAAAATATAATGAAAAATATATACAAAATGCCAAAGAAAATGGTTGTATTGAGTTTTTAAACTCAAGTGAGTTAAAAAATCATTTAGACATGAGTTCTATAAAAATCATTGGAATAACTGGAACAAATGGTAAAACAACAACTGCAACAACAATTTACAAAATACTTTTAAGTTTGGGCTTTAAAGTTGCACTTCAAGGAACTCGTGGATTTTTTATAAATGAAACACAAGTCGAAGATTATTCTTTGACAACTCCAATTCAACTTGGAAATTTTGTACATATTCAAAAAGCTATTCAAAATGGTTGTCAATTTTTTGTTATGGAAGTAAGCTCTCATGCAATAGAACAAAATAGAATTGAAGGTTTAACTTTTGCTTTAAAAATTCATACAAATATTACAAGAGACCATCTTGATTATCATAAAACTATTGAAGAATATATAAGAGTTAAAAATTCGTTTTTAAGTGATGAGTCTGTAAAGCTAGTAAATATAGATGATAATGTTATGAAATATAATTTTACAAATGCTTTTACATATTCTTTAAAAAATCTTTCTGATTATAAAGTAAGTAAATATGAGTTTGAACATGGCATGAAAGTTGAGTTTTTTTATAAAGAAAAAACTTATAGTTTTACTTCTATGATGATGGGAATTTTTAATATTTATAATCTTATGGCAAGTATTGCTGCTGTTCATATTACAACACAAAAATCTCTTGAAGATATTTGTCAAACATTAAAAAACTTTTCTTGTGTTAGTGGACGAATGGAAATAATTAGTTTAAATCCACTCGTAATTGTGGATTTTGCACATACTCCTGATGGAATGGATGAAGTTTTAAAAAGCTTCCCAAATAAAGATATTATTTGTGTTTTTGGTGCAGGTGGAAATAGAGATAGTGCAAAACGACCACTTATGGGAGAAGTTGCAAAAAAATATTCAAAACATATTATTGTAACTAGCGATAATCCAAGATTTGAAGAACCAAAAATGATAATTGAAGATATTTTAGCTGGAATAAACGATAAATCAAATGTTGAAGTTTTAATCGATAGAAAAGAAGCTTTGAAAAAAGCTATATCTTTAGCAAATGAAAAAAGTGTTGTTTTAGTTCTTGGAAAAGGTGATGAAGCAACGCAAATAATTGGTGATAAAAAATTTGAATTCTCTGATAAAGATGAAGTTTTAAAAATATTAAGTTCTAAAATATAATAAGTTTTAATTTTAATTAATTTATAATATTTACTTATTTAAAATAAAACAAAATTTATATTTTATGAGATATAATTATTTCTTTGGATTTAATTTTGCTTTGAGTTTTTTAGGAAGATGTGCAAAAACCATAGAACTATTTTTAATAAGTTTATCTTTTTCATAAATTGCTATATCTAAACTCATATTATCTAATCTAAAATTTAGTAGTTTTATTGTTTGATTTTTTTCTTCAAAAAAAAGATTTTCTTTACTCAAATCTACTATTATTTTACTTTTTGCCAAAATAAACTCCAAAATTTTATAAATTATATCTTACTAGGATTTAATAATGCAAGAGCATATAAAAGCAATTCCTTCAAATAGATTGCAATTTTTCCCTATAATGATGTTTGCAGTGATTATGGGATTAGGTGGTTTAACTTTAGTTTATGAACGAATGACTTCGGTTTTTTTCTTTCCAATATCTGTTGCTATGGCAATACTAGTTGTTACTGTTTGTCTGTTTTTTTTAGTTTTATTTTTTTATATATTAAAAATTATTAGATTTAAAGAAGAAGTAAAAAAAGAGTTTTCTCACCCAATAAGAGTCAATTTTTTTGCAGCTTTTTCTATTTCTATGCTTATTTTATCAATAGATTTTAGAGTTTTTTCTATAGAAATTTCAGAAATATTTTTTATTATAGGTGCACTTTTCCATATATTTTTTACTTACTATACAATCAGATTTTGGATAAATAACAATCTTGAAATACAACACTCAAATCCAGCTTGGTTTATTCCTATTGTTGGAAACTTGATAGTTCCCATTGCTGGTGTTGGAATAGTTGATAATACAATATTATATTTTTATTTTTCAATAGGAATATTTTTTTGGATAATTTTGTTTGCTATTATTTTGAATAGAATTATTTTTCATAATCAATTTGCTCCAAAATTTATGCCAACACTTTTTATTTTAATAGCGCCTCCTGCTATTGGATTTATCTCTTACATAAAATTGACTGGAAGTTTAGACTTTTTTGCTCAAATTTTATTTAATTTAGGAATATTTTTCACAATTTTAGTTTTTGTTATGTATAAAAATTTTGTAAAAATAAAATTCTTTATTTCATGGTGGGCATTTACATTTCCAATGGCAGCAGTTACTTTAAGTACTGTTTTAATGTATGAATTAACAAAAAATGGTATTTATGCAATCTTTGCTTATGTTTTAACTTTTATTACTACAATAATTGTTCTTTTAGTTGCAATTGCCACTATAAAACATATGAAGAAAAAAGAAATTTGTATAATGGAATAAGGTATAATAAGCTTTTTTAAAAATGTAAAAAGGATTTATTATGGAATTTAGATATATTGGAAAAAGTGGATTAAGAGTTTCAAGTATTTGTTTAGGAACTATGACATTTGGTTCAACAACAGATGAAAAAGAAGCTTTTAATATTATGGATAAAGCTTATGAAAATGGAATAAATTTTTTTGATACAGCTGAGATTTATCCAGTACCTCCCAAAGCAAATACAGTTGGAATTACTGAAAATATAGTAGGAAAATGGTTAAAAACAAAACAAAGAGATTCTGTCATCTTAGCAACTAAAGTCGCTGGTGCAGCTTCTGGTTGGTTTGTTCCACCTGTAAGACATGGACTTACGGCCATTGACTCTTTTCATATAAAAAAAGCAATTGAAGGAAGTTTAAAAAGACTTCAAACTGATTATATAGATCTTTATCAGATGCATTGGCCAGATACTATCGTGCCTATTGAAGAATCACTAAAAGCTTTTGATGAATTAGTTAAAGAAGGAAAAGTAAGATATATAGGAACTTCAAATGATAGTGCTTATGGACTTACAAAAGCAAATGAAACTTCAAAAAATAAAAATTTATCAAGATTTGAATCAATTCAAAATAATTTTTCTTTATTAAATCCAAGATTTTTTGATGAATTAGCAACTGTTTGCCGAAAAGAAAATATTTCACTTTTACCATATTCTCCGATGGCAGGAGGAGTTTTAAGTGGAAAATATAATGGAAACTTTTATCCTCAAGATGCAAGATTTACAAGTTATTTAAACAATGAAAGCAAAAGAGTTAGACTTATGGCTGATAGGTTTGTAAATGATAAAACACTAAAAGCAACAGCAAAATATTTTGAATTAGCAAAAGAATATAATGTTTCACCAGTAACTTTAGCTATCTCATATTCAAAACACTTCGATTTTGTAGCATCAACTATAATTGGAGCTAGAGTATTATCTCAACTAGATGATAGCTTAAAAGCTTTTGCTTTTAAAATAGATGATGAACTTCTATCAAAAATTGAAACAATACAAAAAGAGATTTTATATCCAATGGGATAATAGATTAAAGTAAAACTAGAATATAATAACAAACTTTTTAGCTAAAACTAAATATAAGGAATACATAAATGTCTGTCTTGTGGGATGCTTTAAATAATATTGATAACTTTGCAATAGTTTTACTACTTTTGTCATTAAGTATCGCATTATTTTATGAGATGATTAATGGTTTTCATGATACTGCAAATGCTGTTGCAATGATTATATATACTAATTCTATGAAAGCAGGATACTCTGTTATCATGGCTGGAATTATGAACTTTATAGGAGTTGTTTTAGGGGGAATTGGTGTTGCTTATGTTATTGTGCATTTGTTACCGCTTGATATAATGGTTTCTTCAAATCAAAATGCTACTTTAGTAATGGTTTTCTCATTACTTATATCTGCTGTTGTTTGGAATTTAGGAACATGGTATTTTGGTTTACCAGTTTCTAGTTCACACTCTTTAATAGGTTCAATCGTAGGTGTTAGTATCGCTTTTGGTATGATGAATGGATTTACTTTCTCTCAAAGTGTAAATTGGAAAGTTGTTTATGGTATTTTAACAGCATTAGCTGTTTCTCCTTTATTAGGTTTTGGTTTTGCTTTTTTGATTATGAAACTATCAAGAAAACTTGTTAAAAATCCAAAGTTTTATAAAACACCAACTGGAGATAAAAAAAAGAAACCAAATTTCTGGATGAGAACTGGAATTATAGCAACAGGCGCAGGAGTTAGTTTTGCTCATGGTTCTAATGATGGTCAAAAAGGAATTGGTCTTATTATGATTATTCTTATTGGTATTTTACCAACTTATTATGCTTTAAATATGGAAGCTCATCAATACAAAATTATGCAAACCAGAGATGGCGCTGCAAATTTAGCAAAATTCTATGCAGATAATAATGATACTCTTACAAAACTTTTAGATGAAAAATTACTTATTAGTGCACTAAAAATAGAAAATAAAATTGCAGAGTGCAATGTTAATCAAGTGTATAACACAACACTAGAAATTTCTAAAAAATTAGATGGATTAAAATCATACTCGGAACTTTCAAAAGAAGATAGATGGAAAATTCATACAGCTGTTTTATGTTCTGATAACTTCTTTGGACAAGTTGAAAGAGCTTATAAATTAATAGATAAAGATAAATCTGATTATATAGCAGATCAAAGAAAACAAATGATTATTTCTACTGAATATGTTCCATTTTGGGTAATTTTTGCAGTTGCTTTAATGTTAGGAATTGGAACAATGATAGGTTACAAAAGAGTAGTGCATACTATTGGAGAAAAAATTGGCTCTAAACCAATCAATCATATGCAAGGTACAGTATCTCAAGCAATGGCAATGATAACTATTTTATTAGCAAACTTTGCTCATGCTCCTGTTAGTACAACTCATATTGTTTCTAGTGCTGTTGCTGGAACTATGGTTGCTGAACCAGATGGTGGAGTACAAAAAAAGACTATTAACACAATTTTAATTGCATGGATTTTTACCTTACCTGTTACAGCTATAATGGGAGCTGCTATTTACGTAGCTTTAAGTTATATTACAAAAATCTGATTATTTTATATAAAAAATTGAGAGATATAATCTCTCAATTATATTAACTTCTTAATCTTTAACTTTTTTACAAAATTAATATAAAAAAATACTTTAAAAATATAAGTAAATTTTTAGATTGTGTAGTTTTTTATTTTATACTATTAAACTTCGAAATACTCGATTTATATTAGAAAAAAACAATAGTTTTATATCCAATGATATAATTTATTTTTTAATATTTAATTTTTCTTAATATGATTTTAAATAGAATATACGCTATTTATATAAAAGGATTGAGATGAAGGACTTGAATATTAGTAAAAAATTTACTTTGATAAACTTAATAGTTACATTATTAGTTTTAATTATAGGTTATTTTATATTGAATAAATATAAAAATGATTTAATTGATGAAGTCCATAATGACGTAGTTGTAAACTTAAAATCTCTAAGTGAACAAAGAATTAAAGCAAAATTAGAAGTAGGAATTTCAAATGCAATATCTGTTGCAAATGATTCTTCTATAAAAGAGAGTTTGGCTACAAAAAATAGAGAATTAGCCATTAGTACTTTAGCAAACTTATCTTCTAATATGAAAGAGTCAACACCTTTTAAAAATATTCAAATTCATCTTCATACAAAAGATAATCACTCTTTTTTAAGATCTTGGCAAGTTGATAAATTTGGAGATGATTTAAGTTCTTTTAGAAATAGTGTAGTAAAAGTAAATAAAGAACATATTGCGGTTAATGGATTTGAAATAGGAAAAGAAGGGCTTAGTTTAAGGGCAGTTGTTCCTGTTTTTGATTCAAATAAAATTCCAGTTGGTTCTTTAGAGTTTATGCAAGGATTGAATTCTGTTGCTATTTCTTTTGACGAAGAAAAAAGAGCATTTTTACTACTTATGGATTTATCTTTATCTGTAGAAAATGTAAAAGATGAAAATAAATTAGACAAATATCTTATTTCTCAAAAATTTATCAATAAAGATTTTTTAGAAGATGCTAAAAAAATAGATTTTAATAAATTATTAACTGACAAGCATTTTGAATCTAGCAAATATTTTTATACTTTCAATGATATTACAGATTTTGAAGGTAGAAAACTTGGTATTGCCCTTGTTGCCGAGCCAATAAGTTATGTAAACAATGCCATTGAACATGCTTCTAGCATTATTTGGGTAGCTTTAGTAATTTTAGTTTTCGCTGTTGTGCTAATTATGGTAATTTCATTATTAAATATGAAAAATAATATTTTAAAACCAATTTTTAATCTTAAAAAATCAATTGAAAATATATCGAACAATTCTTCTGAAACTACAAAAATTGAAGTAACTTCAAAAGATGAAATTGGAGACTTAGTAGATAGTTTTAATAATTATTTAGATTCTATTGAAAAAGGATTGATTCAAGATCAAAAAGTAATAGAAGAAGCACAAACTGTTATAGAAAAAGTAAATGCAGGATTATTCAATGACACTATTAAACAAAAAGCAAATTCAAAAAGAGTTAATTCTTTAATATCTGAAATAAATAATATGATAACAACAACTCAAAAAAATCTTTTAGTTTTAAGTGATGTTTTAGTTGCTTTATCAAATGCGAAATTTGATTATAATATTCCTAATATACAAGGAGTTACTGGTGTTATGGCTTCTTTATTAAGTGGAGCAAAAGTTACTCAATCTTCAATCAATGAAATTATGTGTTTAATTGAAAAATCTAATATAGAATTAAACACAAGTTCAACAGAATTAGCTGATGCTTCAAAAAAATTGAGTAACTCTTCAAATATTCAAGCTGCATCATTAGAAGAAACAGCTGCTGCAATTGAGGAAATATCAGCAACTGTTACAAGAAGTACAGAAAATGCTTCTAAAATGGCTATGTATGCACAAAATGTAACAAAATCAACAAATGTTGGGAAAGAGTTAGCTCTAAAAACAGCAACTTCAATGGATGAAATAAATAACCAAGTAAATCTAATCAATGAAGCAATAGGTGTTATAGATAATATAGCATTCCAAACAAATATTCTTTCTTTAAATGCAGCAGTAGAAGCAGCAACTGCAGGTGAAGCAGGAAAAGGATTTGCAGTTGTTGCACAAGAAGTACGAAACTTAGCAAGCAGAAGTGCAGAAGCAGCACATGAAATAAAAACAATAGTTGGAAATGCAACTTTAAAAGCAAATGAAGGAAAAAATATTACTTCTGAAATGATAGAAGGATATAATGAATTAAATGAGAATATTGATATTACAATTAAGTTAATTGAAGATGTTGCAACTGCTTCGAAAGAGCAGCAACTAGCAATGGCACAAATAAATGATACGGTAAATTCTTTAGATAGAGCAACACAACAAAACGCTAATTTAGCTTCAACTATTAGTGAAATGGCAAATAAAACTTCACAGCTTGTAATCCATCTTGATGATACAATAAAACAAACAAGTTTTGATAGAAGTGCTCACAAAAGAATTTGTGATACAACTATGATTATTGATATAAATAAATTAAAATCAGATCATATAAACTTCAAAAATATGAATTTTTCTCAAGCAAAAGAAGGTTTTAAATTTACAGTTAAAACTTGTCATGAATGTAATCTTGGAAAATGGATTGATTCAAATGAAGACAAAAAATTTGCAAAATCAAAAGAGTGGCAAGATTTAAAAGTTGCTCATGAAAATGTTCATAAACTTGTTCAAAAAACTTGTGACTTATATGCTTCAAAAGCTGAAAATAAAGAAATTTTTCCAGTTACAAAAGATATCGAAGATAATATAGAAATAGTTTTTGATTTATTAAATAAAGTTAGAGAGATTAACTGCGAAAAAGAGTAAAGAGTTTCTTTTCTCTTTTCTAAATTTTAATTGATTATTAAAGTTAGTTTGAAAAGCAGATTAAGATAAAATTATCTCTTTAAAATTAGCAAAGGCATTTTCAATACTTGGAATATTTTTATAATGAGTTTGAGTTAGTCTCACATTTTTTGTTTTTAAATCACATATTGCGATTCTAAAACTTGAACCTATAGATGGTTCTACAACACAAATGATTTTATCTTCAATTTGTCTTGTTACATAAATAGTACCTTGAAGATTTGGAAAAAAATATTTTGGATAACTTAATGGTGTAATTTCAACAACATCAATTTTTTCTGGATCTTCGAGCGTTTTTGCTATATTTATAGCATCTTCATATGTATTAAAATAAATACACCAGTCATCAAATTTTTTATTAAAATGTTGTAAATCTTCATCTAAAAAACCACCTGCTATTGATTGTAAAGCAAAAATAGACACAAAAAACACCTTTAATTATATACAATTTTGAAAATGAATTTTAACATATAAGAGTGTAAAATAAATTAAAATATTAAATAGGTGGAGTTTTTTGGTGCAAACAAGGGTTTATTATGAATCTACTGATTGTGGTGGAGTTGTTTATCATTCAAATTATTTAAATTTTTGCGAACGAGCAAGAAGTGAACTTTTTTTTCAAAAAGGTTTAAGTCCTCACAACAATAATGAGTTTTTTGTTGTAAGAAGTGCAACAATTGATTGGATAAAACCAGCTGTTTTTGCTGATTTATTAGAAGTTAAAACAAAACTGGTTGAGAAAAAATCAGCTTCTATTGTAATGTATCAAGAGATATTGCGAAATGATGAGGTGATTTTTAAAGCTACTTTTAAACTAGCTTTTTTAAAAAACTTTAAACCAGCAAAAATTCCTTTAGAGATTTTTGAAATTTTAGAGTAAGGAAAAAATATGTTAAAAATAATAGTAATATCTTTTTTATTTATTATAAATTTATATTCGAGTGAAGTTTATTTACTTCCTAAAGAGTCTGATGATGCAGAAAGTAAAATAAGTGAACTCATACAAGAAGCTAATTCAGAAATATTTATAGGAATGTACAATTTTTCATATAAAAAGTTTGCAAATGATTTGATTGAAGCTTCAAAACATGGTGTAAGAATTACAGTATTATTTGATCAAAAAAAGACAAAAAAAGATGATGAAATACTAGATTTATTAAAAGAAAATGGTATAAAAACTGTTGTAAATAAAGATAAAAATAAAATGCATCTAAAAGTTGTTTTGATTGATTCAAAAACTGCAATAATTGGAAGTACAAATTGGACAAAAGAGTCTTTTGAAGAAAATTACGATTTAATTTATATAACTGATGATAAAAAGCTTATTTTAAAATTAAAAGAGTTTGTGAGCAAAATTTGACTAGAATAACATTTTTAATAAAAATATAAAGGATTTTTAGTGTTAGAAATATTTGTTATAGCATTTTGTATTTACTTTGCATTCAATATTTATACTTCATTTATGCAAATAGGTTTTATAAAAGATGCAAGAAATTTAAAAGCTATTATTTTAGATTCAAATAAATATCTTGAAGCTGCAAATTATGCAATTGAAAAAGAAAAACTTGCGCTTACTTCAACATTTTATGATTTTGTTTTATTTATTTTATGGATTGGTTTTGGTTTATCATATTTAGATTCTTTAGTTCAAATTGATTCATATTGGTTAAAAGCTATTGTTTTTGTAGATTTATTTATCATTATAAATTGGATTTTGACTTTACCATTTGAACTTTATTCAACTTTTAAACTAAATAAAAAATATGAATTTTCAAATATTACACCAGCACTTTTTATAAAAGATACTATAAAAACTGGAGTTTTGTTTTTAGTTTTTGGTTCAGCTGTTATTGCTGGAATTTCATTTATTATCAATAACTTTCCTTCTTGGTGGATTTTTGGATTTGTATTTATTTTTGCTGTAATCATACTTATAAATATGCTTTATCCAGTGATTCGTGACAAAATGTTTGATAAATTTGAAAAACTAAAAGATAAAGAACTTGAAGAAAAAATAGAAAAACTTTTAGATGAAGTAGGTTTTAAAAGTAGTGGAGTTTTTAGTGTTGATGCGAGTAAAAGAGATAATAGATTAAATGCTTATTTTGGTGGATTAGGAAGCACAAAAAGAGTTGTTTTATTTGATACTTTAGTTGAAAAATTAACTCATAATGAATTACTTGCTGTTTTAGGGCATGAGTTAGGACATTTTAAAAATGGTGACATTTTAAAAAATATCGGGATTATGGGATTTGTGATGTTTGTATTTTTTGCTATTTTTGGAAATTTAAGTGATGAACTATTTTTAGGACTGAATTTACAAAATGAACCTTATGCAATAATAACTGTATTTTTGATATTTTCTCCTATTTTATCATTTTTCTTAATGCCATTAATCTCTCTTATTTCAAGACACAATGAATATAAAGCTGATAGTTTTGGTTCAAACTTAGCAACAAAAGAGGATTTAGTAACTGCTTTATTAAAACTCGCAAATGAAAATAAATCATTTCCTTTATCTCATCCTTTGTACATTTTTTTCTATTACTCACATCCTCCACTAATTGAGAGATTTAAAGAGTTGGGATATGATGTCCATACAAAAGAGTTTAAAAAATGATAACTATTGACTATCTTGTTTTAATAGCTATTTTTTTAATAATATTTGTGATATTTTTTGCGATTATTTTTACATTAAAGCAAAAATATCAAAATATTATAAATTCATATTTACTTAAAATATCAACATTAGAAGAGTTATCAAAAGTAGAAAAAGAGAATCTAAAAGAAAAAATAAATTTTTTAGAAAACAATAAACAACAAATGAAATTAGAGTTTGAAAATCTAGCAAATAAACTTTTTGATGAAAAAGAGAAAAAATCTACTACAAATCTAACTTTTGTTTTGAGTTCATTTAAAGAGCAGTTAGACTCTTTTTCTAAAAGAGTAAATGATATTTATAATGATGAAACAAAACAAAGAAGTTCTCTTTTAACAGAGATAAAAAATCTAAAAGAGCTAAATAATCAAATCTCAAATGATGCTATAAATCTAACAAAAGCTTTAAAAGGACAAAATAAAACTCAAGGTGATTGGGGAGAGATGATTTTGTCTTCTATTTTGGATCAAACTGGACTTAGAGAAGGAAAAGAGTATACAATTCAAGGTTCTTTTACATCAGCTGAAGGAAAAAGGTTAAGACCTGATGTAATAGTTCATTTACCTTCAAATAAAGATATAGTTATAGATTCTAAAGTATCATTAAATGCTTATATAAATTATAGTAAAGCTGAAAATGAAGATGAAAAACAACAAGCCTCAAAAGAGTTAGTTAAATCTATAACTTCACATATAAAAGATTTGAGTTCAAAAAGTTATGAAAATATTGATGGCGTTAGAACTTTAGATTTTGTTTTAATGTTTATTCCTATTGAAGGAGCATTTTTGCTTGCTACTTCAAGTGATGATAATCTTTTTAAATTGGCATTTGATAATAATATCATGTTAGTTTCTCCTTCAACTTTATATGTGACACTTAGAACTATTGAAAATATTTGGCGAAATGAACATCAAAATGAAAATGCTCAATTGATTTCAAAAAAAGCAGCTGATTTATATGATAAGTTTGTTGCTTTTGTAGGTGATATTGAAGATATTGGAACAAATATTACTAGAACTCAAAAAGCTTATGATGGAGCTATGAATAAGTTAAGTAGTGGAAATGGTAATTTAATAAGAAGAACAGAAGAGTTTTTAGAACTTGGTGTAAAACCTAAAAAACAGTTACCAAATAGATATTTAAGTGTTGAAGAATAAAAAGCAGAGATTTTAAGATTTCTGCTTTTTAAATATCTGAAATAAGTTTAAATTATTTAAGATATAAATTGCAATTATTGCAAAGATTGTTCCAATAATCATATTTAAAGTAATCTTTTCTCCTAAGAATATACTTCCTGTTGCCATAGCTGAAGCTGGAACTAAAAATACAAAAGATGACACTTCTTTAGTACCTAATTTCGTGGCTCCTATGAAGTATATTGATGTTCCAAATGTTGTACTTAAAATGGTAATTACAAAGATATTGAACCAAAATATAAAATCATAGTCATAAATTCTTCCAAATAAAGAGTTATCAACATAAAATATGTAAAGCACTAAAGTTGAAATTACATAAGTATAAAAAGTAAAAACAAAAGCATTTATTTTTGTAGCTTTTGCTGTTACAATGGTTAAAATTGCCCATAAAAGTGAAGCTAAAATAAAATATACATTATCTTTTGAGAGTATTTCAGTTAAATTAAAATTCCAAACATTTAGCATGTTTAAAACACCAAAAGCACCTAAAACTAAAGCAAAAGAGTGTTTTAAACTTATAGTTTTTTTGTGTATGATTGCTAATAATATAAAAGTATTTATTGGGATTAGTGTTGGAACAAGTGCTCCTCCAAAACTTCCTGTTCCATGTTCAACTCCCCAAAACATAGAAATACTATATAAAACTAAAAGTAGTGAAGCTATTAAAATTAGAATAGAAGATTTTAAATTAACTTTAAAAGATAATTTTAAAAAATAAATAATAGGAATCATAGTAATAAAACAAATTCCCATTCTAAGAAATACTAATTCATAAGCATTAACATAGTTTGTGAGAACTTTTGTACTTATCCAAGAAGCTCCCCATGAAATCATGGCAAGAATCATTAATATATAAAATATATTTTTATTCATTATTTAAAAATTTACTTTATATAATTGTTCTATTGTATTTGTGAATAATAATTTGTTCGAATAGCATTGCTCCAAAACCATTAGGCAATTCATCGTTTGATTTTTCGACAGTTTCAATTATTTTTTTTATTTGTTCATCTTGCATATTTATGGCTATTGGTAAAATAGTCTCTTTTATTTTGTCAAAAAATATTTGTTGCTCTTCAATTGTCATTTTATGTCTTTTATTCATTGATTTTTTGAAATTATATATTCTTTATCTAAAATAGTTTATTAAAACTTTTTTGATATAATCCGAAAAAATAATTAGGAAAATGTATTGGTTGAATTGAGTAAAAAAATATCTACAATAGTTGGTAGAACAAATGCAGAATATGGATTGATAAAAGAGGGTGATAAAGTATTAGTTGGTTTTTCTGGTGGAAAAGACTCTTTAACTTTGATTCATTCATTAAATAGATTAAAAAAAGTAGTTCCATATAATTTTGAATTTAAAGCTGTAACAGTTACTTATGGAATGGGAGAACAAGTAGAATTTTTGAGTAATCATTGCAAAGAACATGGCATAGAACATGAGATAATTGATACTCAAATTTTTGAACTTGCAGGAGAAAAAATAAGAAAAAATTCATCTTTTTGTTCATTTTTTTCAAGAATGAGAAGAGGTTATTTATACTCAACTGCGCTTGAACAAGGATATAATAAAGTTGCACTTGGACATCATTTAGATGATGCAATGGAGTCATTTTTTATGAACTTTTTTTATAATGGTACGATGAGAACAATGCCACCAATTTATAAAGCAGAAAATGGATTAGAAGTTATCAGACCGTTGATTTTTTGTAGAGAAAGACAACTAAGAGCATTTGCAAATACAAATGAAATAAGAGTTATTGGTGATGAAGCTTGTCCAGGACTTAGATTTGATGTAAAAATGCCACATGCAAGAGCAACTACAAAAGAACTATTAGCAAAACTTGAAGAAGAAAATCCAAAGATTTTTATATCTATGAAAGCTGCTTTTAGCAATATTCAATTACCAACATTTTTCTATAAAGATTTAAAAGATATAAAATTAGATTTACAAGAAGATGAAAATATATGAAGATATTAGTTTCATCTTGTCTTTTAGGTGAAGATGTAAGATATGATGGACTAAATTCATCAGTGGCATTTAATCCTAAATTTTCATTTTCATTAAAAGAGCTTTTTATGGATATTTTATGCGAAAATGAAATTTATTCTTTTTGTCCAGAAGTTGCAGGAGGATTAGGAATTCCAAGAAATCCTGCTGAGATTGTAAAAAATGAAAAACCATTTAAAATTCTAGATAATGAACAAAATGATGTAACAATAAATTTTTTATTAGGTGCAAAAAAAGCTTTAGATACATGTAAAAATGAAAATATTTTAGTGGCACTTTTAAAATCAAAGTCACCATCTTGTGGTAATAAAGAGATTTATGATGGAACTTTTTCTTCTAATTTAGTTGAGGGACAAGGACTTACAGCAAGATTATTAGAAGAAAATGGAATAAAAGTTTTTAATGAAAATGAACTAAAAGAGTTAGCAAAATTTATAAAGAAAAATAAATCTTTATAAATTTAAGCTTTTATATTTAAAAGTGTATCTAATGTCTCAGCTTGCAATTCAATATTTTGTGCATTTGCACTATATGAAATAATTTCAGGAATTTGTCCTACAATGGAATCTATTAAATCAGCAGTTACTTCTTGAAATTCTGGTTCTGCAACTGTATTTGCAACAGTTGCTATATTTGTAGCCATATCTTGAAATTGTAATTCAGAAGCTACCATGGCATTTAAATTATTGTTGATTGTCATAACTAAATCCTTCTTTTATACTTTCTAATAACATTTTATTTAAACTTGCAGTTTGAGCAATACTTGCATCAGCTCCACTTAAAGAACTAACAGAACTTGAAGCACTTTGCAACTGATCCATTTTTACCTTTGCACTTTGCGGATCTTTTGGAATTGAAGTATCAAATCTAACACTTCCTCCTATTGCATAGAGCTTTCCATCTGGTCCAACTTGATAATTATAGTTTATTGCACTAGTTGTTGTTGCACCTGAAGCATGAGTTTGTTCATGAGTTTTTACTTCACTATCTTTATTTTTAAATTTATTTAAAACTCTTTGATAGTCATTTTCATCGTAATTTTCACCTAAAACAACTTCATCATTTTTCTCAAAACTTGACTTTTGAGATTCTTTTTTGTCTATATTAGACAATTCACTTTTTTTTAAAGCTAATTCTTGATAAATAGAAGAAAGAGTTGAAATATTGTCACTTATTTCCATAAAAACCTCCTATTGCTTTCCTTATATTAACATAAATTTATTTAAAGATATTTTTTATTAGTTAAGTTTTTTCAAATAATTAATTAAACAAATATTAAAAAAATTTCGCTATAATCTCCATTCTAATTTTATATTAGAACCTCACATGTGTCAATCCTTGGTTGGGTTGTAACAGTAGTTATTAAGGGACACAGAGGCTAAACCCATACAAAAAATACAAAAAAATAATTCAAGGAGAATTACATGGTTACTATGAAAGACCTATTAGAGTGTGGTGTACATTTCGGACACCAAACAAGAAGATGGAATCCAAAAATGAAAAAATTCATTTTCGGTGTTAGAAAAAATATCTATATTATAGATTTACAAAAAACGTTAAGATATTTCAGATATACATATAACGTTGTTAGAGACAGAGCTGCTGAAGGTCAAACAATGATTTTCGTAGGAACTAAAAAACAAGCTAGCGAAACTATTAAAAAAGCTGCTATTTCTTGTGGAATGCCATATGTTAACCACAGATGGTTAGGTGGAATGTTAACTAACTTCGGAACAATCAAAAAATCAATTAGAAAATTAGAAATTATTAAAAAAATGAGAGAAGAAGGTCAATTAGATCTTTTAACTAAAAAAGAAGCTTTAATGCTTACTAGAAAAGAAGAAAAATTAGAATTATACCTTGGTGGTATCAAAGAAATGAACAAATTACCAGATATGATGTTCGTACTTGATGCTGTTAAAGAAAAAATTGCTATTCAAGAAGCTAGAAGATTAGGAATTACAGTTGTTGCTCCTTTAGATACAAATTGTGATCCTGATGTTGTAGATTTACCAATACCAGGAAATGATGATGCTATTAGATCAATTCACTTATTCTGCAACGAAATGGCTGCAGCTATGAATGAAGGTAAAGCTGCATTAGCTGATGAAACTGGTGTAGAAGTTGAGCCAATTTCTGCTGAAGAAAAAGAAGAATTAATTGCTGAAGCAGTGGCAGAAGGTGAAGAATTTAATTTCGCTGAAGAAGGAGAAAACGCGTAATGGCAGTTACTCCACAACTAATTAAAGAATTAAGAGAAATGACTGGTGCAGGAATGATGGATTGTAAAAATGCACTAAATGAAACAAATGGTGATTTAGATAAAGCAGTTCAAGCTTTAAGAGAAGCTGGACTTGGAAAAGCTGCAAAAAAAGCTGGAAATGTTGCTGCTGAAGGACTAATTGCTGTTTTAGTAAATAGTGACAATACAAAAGCTACTTTATTAGAATTAAATTCACAAACAGATTTCGTTGCTAAAAATGAAAACTTTGTTAATTTAACAAAAGAGATTACATCTCATGCTTTAAATAATGGAATTGCTGATGCACAAACTTTAGCAGCTTCAAAAATTAATGGAGAAGAGTTCCAAACTTATTTAAATGAAAAAATTGCAACAATCGGTGAAAACTTAGTTGCTAGAAAACTTGCATTAGTTTCTGGACAAGTTGTAAATGGATATGTTCATGCAACAGGAAGAGTAGGAGTTGTTTTAGCTGCTACTTGTAATGATGCAGTTAAAGATAAAGCTGCTGCATTATTAAGAAATGTTGCTATGCATGCATCTGCTATGAAACCAACTGTTATTTCATACAAAGATTTAGATCCAGCATTCGTTGAATCTGAAAACAAAGCTATTAAAGCAGAAATTGAAGCTGAAAATGATGAATTAAGAAGATTAGGAAAACCTCAAAAAAGAATTCCTGAATTTGTTTCTAAATCTCAATTAACAGATGAAGCAATTGCAGCTGCAAAAGCTAGATTTGAAGATGAATTAAAAGCTCAAGGTAAACCTGAAAAAATTTGGGCAAATATTATTCCTGGACAAATCGAAAGATTTATTGCAGATAACACACAATTAGATGGAAGATTTGCATTATTATCTCAACCTTACGTTATGGATGATAAAAAAACTGTTGAGCAAGCTATTGCTGAAGTTGATTCATCAATTGTAATTACTGAGTACATTAGATTTGAACTTGGTGAAGGTATTGAGAAAAAAGAAGAAGATTTTGCAGCAGAAGTTGCAAAACAAATGGGTAAATAATTTATAGTTAGCTAAAAAACTGCTATATAAAAATAAAAGGAATTGCAATGAGCGAATTAGAAAATAAAAATGGACTCATTGGAAGCCTTTTATTAGAAGCTAAAAATTTATCTCATAAGTTTGATTATGAACTTTTTAAAAATATCAACTTATCACTTCAAAAACAAGAATCAATTGCAATAATTGGAACTAGTGGAAGTGGAAAATCTACACTTTTAAATATATTATCTTCCCTTTTAAAGCCAACAAATGGTAATGTTGTTTTTCAAAGAAAAGATATATATTCTTTATCACAAAATGATTTATTAAAAATAAGAAGAGATGATTTTGGAATAATTTTTCAAGCTCATTATTTATTTCGAGGTTTTAGTGCAAATGAAAATCTTGAAATTGCTGAATTTTTAAGTGGTGAAAAAATAGATAAAAATCTTTTAAAAGAGTTAAATATTGAGCATGTTATAAACCAAGGTGTTGGAGAACTAAGTGGTGGTCAACAACAAAGATTATCAATAGCAAGAGTTTTAACAAAAAAACCAAAAATAATCTTTGCAGATGAGCCAACTGGAAATTTAGATAAAGAGACAGCAAATATTGTTATGAACACTTTATTTAATTATATAAAAAAGAATAATGCAGGATTGATTTTGGTTACTCATGAAAATGAATTAGCTTTGAGATGTGATAAGGTTTATAAATTGGATAATTTAGAACTAAAGGATATTAGATGAACTTACTATTAGTTTGTGAAACACCAATTATAGAACATATATTTACTTTAGTTTGCAAAAAAATGAAAATTGATTTAACAATTCAAAAAAACAATAAAGTAAATAAAAATTATGATTTAATTGTAATTGATCAAAATTTTGTTGATTCTAAATTTAATAAAATAAAAGATTTTTCAAAAAGAATTGGTGCTATCTCTTCTGAAGAATTACCAATGGAAAGATTAAGAGATTTTATTATTCCTAGACCATTTTTACCTACAAAATTAGAAACTTTACTCAATGAACAAATTGAATATGTAAAAGAAGATTTAACACAAAAACAACCATATAAAGAGGAAGTTTTTGAATATGCTCCTGAAGATGATATTGATATATTACCAGTGATTAATTACTTAGAAGAAGATTTAGACGAAAACATTTCTGTTAAAAAAGACATTTCAAGTAATGATTCTTTTGAAGAGGATGATGAAAGTATTGTAAGTCTATCTAAATTAAATATGGGTGGAGTTTTAGATTCTGGCGAATTAAGTAAAATAAATGATATTTTACATGAAGATGAAATTTATAATGATATAACTTTAGAAAAACATGATTGGAAAGACATATCTTCAATAATAGATGATGCGTTAGAAGAAGTTAAAGAGTATGAATTTGATTTAAATAATGAACCAATGAAAACTTACAATTTAATATTGAGTAAATATGGAATTGATGAATTAAGACCTTTATTAGAAAAATTTGATCAAACGGTTATCGATAAAATTGCTAGTGGACAAACTATAGATTTAAGAGTAAGTTTAAGGGAAAATAAATGAATGATAAAAAAGGCGCAATTTTAATCATTTCAGGACCAAGTGGTTGTGGAAAATCAACTTTACTAAAAGAAGTTTATAAAAATATTTCTGATTATTATTTTTCAATCTCTACAACAACAAGAGAGCCAAGAATTGGTGAAGTAAATGGTGTTGATTATTTTTTTGTTTCAAAAGAAGAGTTTGAAGAAGATATAAAAAAAGGTAATTTCTTAGAATATGCAAAAGTTCATGA
Source organism: Arcobacter lacus (assembly GCF_003063295.1). Classification (NCBI taxonomy): domain Bacteria; kingdom Pseudomonadati; phylum Campylobacterota; class Epsilonproteobacteria; order Campylobacterales; family Arcobacteraceae; genus Arcobacter; species Arcobacter lacus. The sequence continues at coordinate 176,870 of NZ_MUXF01000001.1, read as the reverse complement.
TAACTATTATGGAACATCTTTAAAACCAATAATTAAAGCTTTAAATGAAGGGAAATTAGTAATATTTGATATAGATGTTCAAGGACACCATTTGGTAAGAAAGAAAATGAATGATTGTGTGACATCAGTATTTATTACAACTCCATCTTTAAAGATTTTAGAAGAAAGACTAAATAATAGAAATAGTGATAGTTTAGAAGTTATTGAAAAAAGATTAAAAAATGCAAAAAAAGAGATTGAATTTTTTGATGAATACGACTATTTTATAATAAACAATAACTTAGATAATGCTGCAAGTGAGTTAGTTTCTATTGCAAACATTGCAAGAACAAAAGCTAAACTTTTCGATAAAGAAAAAATAGTATTAAATTGGTTAGATTAACTATTTAATACTATCATAGCTTATAGGTTTATCAAAGTAAAAACCTTGAGAATAATCTATATTTAACTCTTTTACTTTATTATAAATCTCTTCATTCGCTACAAATTCAGCTACTGTTTTAACATTGAATTCTTTTGCAATATTTGAAATAGTTTTAACAATAATTTCCAAGTCTTTAGAGTTATGAATATTTTGAATTAATGAACCATCAATCTTTATAAAACTTATTTTTAATTTTGATAACAAATGGAAATTTGAATATCCAGAACCAAAATCATCAATTCCAACAGTACATTGGAATTTCTTAACTTCAGAAATAAATTTTGAAACTTCTTCGAAATCAACAATTTCTTCTGATTCTAAAATCTCAAAACTTAAAAGTTTTGTATGCTCTTCTTTTTGGTTATTTAAATACTCATATATATAATTAGTGGTTTTTCTATTTGAGATATCAGCATAAGAGATATTAAGAGATACTCTTTTGTTTTTTTCAATAATTAACTTTAAAGAATCTTTTAAAATAACCTTTATAATATTTGGATATTGTCTAGTTTTTTTTGCAATGTCAAGAAAATTATAAGGACCAACTTCGTTCCCATTTTCATCTATGTATCTAATTAATGCTTCGTATTTATAAACTTCTTTAGTTTGAGTATCTACTATTGGTTGAAAATAGGCTTGGAATCTATTTTCTTTAAACCCCAGTTTTAATTGTTTTAACCATTTTATATTGTTTTCAAATGATTGATGAATATTAAATGAATCATCATAAATCATAATCTTTCTTAGTTTTGTTCTTGCATAAGTTATAGTTCTTTGTGCATATTTATAAGCTAAAGATCCGTTGGCATGAGAAACTCCAACTGTAAGATTTATGTCAATTTCATTTTCATTTACTAAAAATGGTTGATTTTCAATATTATTAATAAAATATTTTGTATTCTCATAAAATTCTTCTACGCTTTTCCCACTATTTACTGCAACAACAACAAATTTATCAACATCTAATTTATAAACAGAGTATTCATTTGCTGGAAAATGATCTCTTAATTTATAAGATAATTCAACTAAAATTCCATCTCCAATATCTTCACCAAATAAATCGTTTAATGTTAAAAATCCATCAATATCAAAGAATGCCATTAAAACATCATCTGTTTCATTTAAATCTTTTTTTAGTTTATTTCTATTTGGAAGATTTGTTAGTTTATCTATAAATAACTCTTTTAATTCATAATAGATTATTGATTGAGACATCGCTTGTAGAAGTTTTGCAATATCTATAGGTTTTAAAACATATTTATCAATTCCAATATCTATACTTTCAAGTAGATATTCTTTATTTGAAAATGCAGTTGTGATTATGATAGGGATATTAGGATTTATATTTTTTATCTCTTTTGCCATTTCTAAACCATTTAAAATAGGCATATTTATATCTGTAACTATTAAGTCAATATTCTTTTCATATTTTTTAAATAACTCCAAACCTTCTTGCCCATTTTCGGCAATATACTGGTTTTTTGTGAAAGATTTTAGAATCTCATGAGTAACTTCTCTCAAATCCTTTTCATCTTCAACATATAAAATAGACATATTTTTCAATATAGAAATATTATTTATCATTAAGTATCCCTGCAAATTTATTAAGATATAATACAAAAAATAACTTGATATTTAAGTAAAAATCTATCAGAATAATCACAATTTTAGGAGCTATCTTGTCAAAAATTAGATGTAATCATTGTCATTTAGAATTTGATGAAAATATAATGATAAAAGATAATGATTTAAATTTTTGTTGTAAAGGATGCCAAGGAGTTTATCATTTATTAAAAAGTGATGGTTTAGACTCTTTTTATGACAAACTAGGAAATAAAACAATAGCTCCACCAATCGAAGTTTTTAATGAAAGTATTACTAAATTTGATTCTTTAAATTTTTATGATAATTATGTGACTAAAACAAAAGAAGGCTTTAATCAAATTGATTTAATCATCGAAGGAATTCATTGTGCAGCTTGTGTTTGGCTAAATGAAAAAATTCTTTATGATACAAAAGGTATAGTTGAAGCAAATATCAATTTTACAACAAACAAAGCAAGAATCACTTGGGATGATGATATTTTAAAGTTATCACAAATTATTTTAAAAATTAGATCTATTGGATATAACGCTTATGCGTATGATTCAAGTGTTGCTGATATTGCAGCTTCAAAAGCAAAACAAGACTATTTTGTACGTATTATGGTTGCGGTTGTTTGTACTATGAATATTATGATGTTAAGCGTTGCAAAATACACAGGATTTTTTACAGGGATTACTCCTGAAGTTATGCAAATGATTCATTTGGGAGAGTTTATTCTTTCAACACCTGTTTTATTTTATAGTGGATGGGTTTTTTATAAAGGTGCATATTACGGACTAAAAAATAAAATGGTAACTATGGATTTAGCTGTTTCTACTGGAGCAACATTGAGTTATATTTACTCTTTGACTATTTTGCTTGGAGCAAAAGGAGATAGTTATTTTGATTCTGTTGCGATGATTATTACTTTTGTTTTAGTTGGAAAATATTTAGAAGTTATTGGTAAAAAATCAGCTGTTGATACTTTAGATAAAATAAAATCAACTTTGCCTTTAGAAGCAGTTATTATAAATGGAAATGAAAAAAAAGTTGTAGCTTTAAATAGTGTAAATATTGGTGATATTGTAGAAATAAAAGCAGGAGATAAAGTTCCTGTTGATGGAAAAATAATCTCTGGAAATGGTTCTTTTGATGAATCAACAATTACAGGAGAATCAATTCCTGTATATAAAAAAGTTGGAGATGCAGTTTTTAGTGGAACTATAAATTTAGATTCTTTGATACATTTTGAAGTAACAAAAAACTTTAAAAATTCAACTTTTTCTTCTATAGTTTCTTTACTTGAAGACTCTTTAAATTCAAAACCTTCTATTCAGATTAAAGCAAATAAAATTTCAAGAGGATTTAGTGCTACTATTTTGTCTCTTGCATTTGCTACTTTTTTAGTTTGGTATTTTTTTGGTTTAGACTTAGGTTTTATTTATGAAGGAACAAATCAATTTGAAAGATCATTTATAGTTGCTGTTTCGGTTATTGTTATTGCTTGTCCTTGTGCATTGGCTCTTGCAACTCCAATGGCAAGTTTAGTTGGTATTTCAGAACTTGCTAAAAAAGGGTTACTTTTCAAAGAAGCAAAGTTTATAGAAACTTTAGCTGTTGCTTCTAGTGTAGTTTTTGATAAAACGGGAACTTTAACAAAAGGTGAATTAAATGTCGTAAAAGCAAGAATCTTAGATGATAATATTCATAAATTAAATCTTTTGTATTCACTAATAGATAGTTCAACTCATCCAGTAAGTCTTTCTATTAAAAGATATTTAGAAAAAAACTATAATTTAGAGTTAAAAAAACTTGAAAATGTAAAAAATATTGAAGCAAAAGGAATGAGTGCAACATATAAAAATGTTGAAAATAAAGAGTTTGAAATTCTTGGTGGAAATGTAGAACTTCTTAGAGAATTTGGGATTTATTATAAATTTGATTCTTCAAGAACTGTATATTTGTTTGCTATCAATAAAAGAGTAATTGCTACATTTGAACTCGAAGATGAACTAAGAGAAGGTTCAAAAGAGTTAATAAATTATCTACAAAATAAAAATATTGAAGTAATAATGCTAACAGGTGATAATGAACAAGTTGCTTCAAGAATTGCAAAAGAGTTAAATATAACAAAATATTTTTCTCACCAAACTCCAGTTTCAAAAGCAGATTTTATAAAAGAGTTAAAAAAACAAAATAAAGTTGTTGTTATGGTTGGTGATGGTGTAAATGATAGTGTAGCTTTAAGTAGTAGTGATGTAGCTATTGCTATGGGAAATTCTGCTGATATATCTTTAGCAGTTTCTGATGTAGTTTTACTAAATTCAACTTTAAAATCTTTAAAAGATGCTTTTGTTATTTCAAATAAAACATATAAACATATCAAACAAAATTTAGGCTTTTCATTACTTTATAATGCAACGACTGTACCTTTAGCAATGGCGGGTTTTGTAATACCACTTATTGCTGCACTTTCAATGAGTTTAAGTTCTTTAATAGTAGTATTAAACTCTCTTAGAATCAAAATGAAATAAAGGAAAATAATATTTTATGATAAATGACACACTTTTATTTATGTTAATAGTTGGGATAATAATATCTGCTGGACTTCTTTTATTATTTGTTTGGGCTGCAAAAACTGGTCAATTTGATGATGCTAATAGAATGTTGAATAATCCTTTATATGATAGCGTTGATGATTTAAATGATGCTATTAGAAAAGAACAAAAAATAAAAGAGGAAAAAGAAGCAAAAGAAGAGAAACAAAAAAAAGAGTAGAATTTTCTACTCTTTTAAAGGATAAAATTATTTACCCATATAGTCAGCTAAAGCTTTGATATCTGCATCAGATAATTTAGCAACTTGACCTTTCATTAAAGCTTTCATAGGTCCCGCACCAGCATAAGATCCATCTTTATAACCATGTAAAGCTTTTTCAATTTCAGCTTTTGTCAAGTTAGCTGGAACGTGATTTTTACTTTGAGTAGTTACGTTGATTTCCCCTTTTACACCGTGACATGCTTTACATGTTGCATAAGAAGCTGGAGCATCTGCAAAAGCAAAAGCAGCAACTGCTAAAGTTGTAAGAACAATTTTTTTCATTTTTTTCTCCTTTAAAATTAAGAGAAAAATTCTAGCTTTTTTTTTATATTTTTAAGCTTAATAATTTTTTCTTAATTGTGAAATTTTCACTTAAAATTGTGCAAAATTTGTGAAGTTAAAAAAAGTTCCATAAAACAGAAAATAAAGCATATTTTTTATATAGTAATATTTTTAATATTAGAGGTAAAATTTGCATAGAGATTTAGTTTTAAATATAAAAGATTTAACTTTTTATTACAAAAAAGAAAATCCTATTTATAAAAATTTTTTATTAGAGCTAAAAAAAGGTGAACTTGTAACTATATTCGGAAAAAGTGGAAGTGGAAAAACTACACTTTTTGAGTTAATAATTGGAAGTTTAAAACCGATAAATGGAATAATAGAAAAATCAACAATTTCTATGATATTTCAAGATCCATTTAACTCTTTTCATCCAACATATAAAATTATTGAACAAATTAAAGATGTTGTGAAAAGAGATTTTACAACAGAACTTCAAAGCTTATTAAAAAAACTTAACTTAACAAATGAAATTTTAGAAAAATATCCATATCAGTTAAGTGGAGGACAACTTCAAAGATGTTCTATTTTAAGAGCAATATTAATGAAACCAGATTTACTTTTGATAGATGAACCAACATCTGCTTTAGACAATATTATAGCTTATGATGTTATGAAATTATTGATTACTCTTTTAGAAAATTGTGCTATTTTGTTAATAACTCATGATTTAGATATGGCAAAATGGTGTAGTGATAAAATTATAAGGTTGGAAACTGATGCAAGAAAATAAAAAAGCTTTAGTGCTATTAAATATGGGTGGAGCAAGAAATAAAGGTGAATTAAAGATGTTTTTGACAAATATGTTTAATGATGAAAATATTCTGACAATCAAAAATGCTTTTATTCGAAAAATGGTAGCTACATTTATTACTAATTCAAGATTGGATAATGCGTGGAAGAACTATGAAAAAATTGGAAACTTTTCACCAATAAATCCTTTAACAGAACAACTAATAAATAAATGTAATGATAAAATAGAAAATTATAAAACTTATCAAGTTATGAGATATACTCCACCTTTTGCGAAAGAAACAATATCTCAAATGAAAAAAGATGGAATAAAAGAAGTTCTTTTACTTCCTTTATATCCTCAATATTCTACAACAACAACAAAATCATCTTTAGAAGATTTTATAAAATTTGCAAAAAATAGTTTTAATCTAAAAATTATTGAAACATTTTATAAAAATGATAAATTTAATGAGTGTATTGTAAATGAAATTTTAAATAATGTAAAAGATGAAACTTCATATAATCTTATATTTTCAGCTCATGGACTTCCTCAAAAGATAGTTGATGCAGGTGATCCTTATGAAAAACAGATGAATGAGCATGTAAAAATTTTGAGTGAAGAATTACAAAAAAGAGGAAAAAATTTTAAATCTATAAATTTAGCATATCAGTCTAAAGTTGGACCTTTAAAATGGCTTGAACCTTCACTTGAAGATATGTTAAAAAATTTTAAAGATGAAAATGTAATTATTTATCCATTATCATTTATTGTTGATAATTCTGAAACAGTTTTTGAACTTGATATTGAATATAAAGAAATAGCTCATGAAATAGGAATAAAAGAGTATAAAGTTTGTAGTTGTGTCAATGATAGTGAAGAATTTATTGAAACTATAAAAGATATTATAAAAATATAAGAAAGAATTAGATGGAAAATCAAGTTTTATTAGATATTGCAAAGAAAGCTATTCAAAAAAGATTTGATGAAAGTATATTGATAGATAAAGAAAAACTTTTAAAAGATTTTCCAAAACTTAAGAATATTGGTGCTACTTTTGTAACTTTAACTTTAGATGGACAACTTCGTGGTTGTATTGGCACACTTTATGCATATAGAAGTTTGCTTGATGATTTGATTTCTAACTCTTATGCCGCTGCTTTCGAAGATCCAAGATTTTATGAATTAAGTTTAGAAGAATTTGAAAAAATAAATATTGAAATTTCTATTTTAACAGCACCTATTGAAATAATATATAAAGATTTAGAAGATTTAAAATCAAAACTAAAACCAAATATTCATGGAGTAATTTTGCAATATCATGGTAGAAAAAGCACTTTTTTACCACAAGTTTGGGAACAACTTCCAACTTTTGAAGATTTTTTTGCTCATCTTTGTCATAAAGGAAGTTTTGAGATAGATTTAGATTTTCATCCACAAATTTTTATTTATGAAGTGAAAAAAATAAAATGACTATAAGGAAAGCAGTTGTTAGTGGAAGTTTTTATCCAAATGATAAAGATGAAATCTTAAAATATATAGAACATTTTAATAGTGTTGATTTAAAGCTAAATGGTTTTGAAAATATTAAAGCTATTATTGTCCCTCATGCTGGATATGTTTATAGCGGATTTACTGCAAATTTAGCTTATAAATTGGCTTGCAAAAAAAGTTTTAAAAGAGTTATTATTATTGGAGTATCTCATAGAGTTTTTTTAAATGGAGCTAGCGTAGCACTTTATGATGAGTATGAAACTCCATTAGGAAATTTAAAAATAGATAAAGATTTTAGTCAAAAACTTATAAATAAATTTGATTTTTTAAATTTTGATGCTGAATGTGAATTTGAACATTCAACTGAAACTCAAATGCCTTTTATAAGACATTATTTTGAAGATATCAAAATAGTTGAGATAGTTTATGGTGATATCGATTACAAAGATTTAGAAAAAGTGATAGAAGATATTTTAAAGAATGATGAAAATCTAATAGTTATAAGTTCTGACTTGAGTCATTTTTATACTCAAGAAGAAGCACAAAAACTAGATAATATTTGTTTAAATGCTATTGAAAAACAAAATTTAGAACTTTTTAACCATTGTGAAGCTTGTGGAAAAACTGGATTAGAATCCATAATTGATTTTTCAATTAAAAATAAATTGAAAACAAAAGTTTTACATTATTGTACAAGTGCAAATTTTTCAAATGATAAAAGTAGAGTTGTTGGATATACATCAGCACTTATAGGAGATTAAATGTTTGTTTTAAAAAAAATTATTTCAGCCTTCTTTTTACCCATTCCAATAGGACTTATTCTACTTTTTTTAGCTTTGTTTTTTTTACTAAAAAACTCATATGAAAAAGCAAAAATATTTTTAGTTTTAGGATTTTTGTGGTTTGCCCTTTTATCAAATCAAACTATTTCAAATATGATTATATCTCCCCTTGAAAATGCTTATCCAGCATTAAAAGAGACACCAAAAGATATAAAATATATTTTAGTTTTAGGAAATGGACATAAAACAAATGATAATTTTCCTATAACTTCTGAATTAAATACAACAGCTATAAATAGACTTATTGAAGGTATAAGACACTATAAAAACTTAGAAAATTCAAAATTAATAGTTTCAGGTTATAGTTTTGATGATGTAAACTCTCATGCTCAAATGCAAAAAAAATTAGCAATAAGTTTAGGAGTAAATGAAGCAGATATTATTACTCTTGATACTCCAAAAGATACAAAAGAAGAAGCAATCGAAGCTAAAAAAATAGTAGGAAATCAAAAACTTATTCTTGTAACAACAGCAAGTCACATGAAAAGAGCCGTTATGTTGTTTGAAAAAGAAGACTTAAATATAATTGCTAGTCCTACAAATCATAAATTTTTTACAAGCACTTATCCAACTTCATATTTTAATGCAACAAATATCAAAAAAGTTGAGTTAGCATTCCACGAATATTTAGGAATGATTTATTCATATGCAAAAGGTGAAATTTAGAAAGATTAATCCACATTTAGATAAAATTGCAACAAAGTTGCAAATTAAGGTTTTTAGTGGAATTAATAAATATAAGCAATTTATCTTTTAAATATCAGAAAACAAATGTATTAGAAAATATAAATTTATCTATCAAAAGTGATGATTTTTTGGCTATTATTGGACCAAATGGTGGTGGAAAATCAACTCTTTTAAAACTCATTTTAGGTTTATTAGAACCTCAAAGTGGAACAATAATAAAAAATATTAAAACAAGCCAAATGGGATATGTTCCCCAAAATACAAACTTAAATATGGATTTTCCTATAACGGCACTTGAAATTGTTTTAATGGGACATATAACTTCAAAAAGAAAATTATTTGGATATTCAAAAGAGGATATAGCTTGTGCCAAATTATCTTTGGAACAAGTTGGAATGAGCGCATACGCAAACTCTAAAATTGGAGATTTAAGTGGGGGACAAAGGCAAAGAGTTTTTATAGCACGAGCACTTTGTTCAAATCCTAAAATTCTACTTTTAGATGAACCAACAGCAAGTATAGATGTAAAAGGACAACAAGAAATATATGATTTATTACAAGGGTTAAATAAACAAATATGTGTTGTTGTTATAAGCCATGATATTTCAGTTTTATTAAATTATGCAAAAAAAGTAGCACACATAAATAAAAATATAGTTTATCACTCTTTAGAAAATGTACAAAAAAATTTAACAACACAAAATGAACACTTATGCGAAGTTGAACTTCTTTCAGCTTTAGGTAAAACTCAAATTTGTTGTAATCATAGTCATTAAAGGATAAAAAATGTTTGAAGTTTTACAATATGATTTTATTCAAAATGCTTTGATTTCAGGAATTTTAATCTCTATTGCAGCTGGAATTATAGGTTCACTTGTAGTTGTAAATAAAGTTACATTTCTAACAGGTGGAATAGCTCATAGTTCTTATGGTGGAATTGGACTTGCTATTTATTTAGGAATTCCTGTACTTTTAGGAGCAACAATTTTTGCAGTGATTACAGCTATTTTAATCGCTTTTATAACTTTAAAAAATAGAACAAGAATTGATGCTATTATTGGTATGATGTGGGCAAGTGGTATGGCAATAGGAATTATTTTTGTGGATTTAACTCCTGGCTATAATGTAGATTTGATGAGTTATTTGTTTGGAAGTATTATTGCAGTTTCACATCAAGATATAATTTATATGACTCTTTTAGATATTTTTATAATTGCAATTGTTGTATTTTTTTATAAACAAATACTTGCAGTTTCATATGATAGTGAATTTGCAAGTCTTAGAGGAATAAATGTAGAGTTTTTTTATACTTTAATTTTGATTTTATCAGCACTTTGTGTTGTTGCTGCAATTAAAGCAGTTGGACTTATACTTGTTATTGCACTTCTTACAATTCCTACTTATTTAGCAGAAACTTTTGCAAGTAGACTTTCAAATATGATGATAATTAGCGCTATTTTAGCTACAATATTCACTATTATTGGACTTATTGTTTCATACCTTTATGATATTAGTTCAGGTGCAAGTATTATTATGGTGGCAGTTGTGATTTTAGGAGTTGTAAAACTTTTGAAATTAAAAAAATAAAAAAAAATCGGAAAGACCAAAATGAATGAAAAAATAGAAATAGGAAAAATAAATACTTTAAAAGTAAATAGAGTAAGTGAACCAGGAATTTATTTGATAAGTGGCGATGAAACAGAAGTTTTATTGCCAAATGCTTATGTTGAAAAATCAATGTTAGTTGATAGTTTGTTAGATGTGTTTATTTATACAGATAGTGAAGATAGACTTGTAGCAACTACTCTTAAACCATATTTATATCTACATGAATTTGCTTTTTTAAAAGTTGTAGATACTGCAAAATTTGGGGCATTTGTTGATATTGGTTTACCAAAAGATATTTTAGTTCCAAAAAATAGACAAAAAAGTAGTTTTAATGTTGGTTCATACAAAGTTTTACAATTACAATTAGATGAAAAAACAAATAGACTTATAGCTTCTGAAAAATATGATTTATTAAAAAAAATAAGAAACTTAGAAAAAAATGATGAAGTAGAAATAATCCTTTATTCTAAAACACCATTAGGTTATAAAGTAATTGTAAATAATCGTTATGAAGGTATGATTTTCCATAGTGAAGTTTTTGAAAATTTAAAAATTGGTGATAAAAAAAGAGCTTATGTAAAAAATGTGAGAGAAGACAATAAACTTGATATTTCTTTACAAAAAATAGGTCAAAAAATAGTAGATGATAAAGTTTTTGAAGTTTTAGAAAATAATGGTGGAGAACTGAATTTTACATATAAAAGTGAAGCAGAAGATATAAAAGAAGTTTTTGGAATAAGTAAAAAATCTTTTAAAGCATCTTTAACAAAACTTTTAAGTGAAAATAAAATAATTTTAGAAGAAAATTGCATAAGGATAAAATAAAAAATATCTTGATTTAGAATAAGAGTATTTTTATCCGATTTGACTATAATTTCAAAAATATATTAATAAAGGATTTATAAATGGCAACAGTAAAATTTAAAGGTGAACTTGAAGTAACTTTAAATGGTACAGAATTAAATGTTGGTGATATTGCTCCAGTTGTTACAGTTGTAGGACAAGATTTAAGTGATATTACTATTGGTGGACAAAATGGAAAAGCTCAAGTTATTGTAGTTGTTCCTTCTTTAGATACAGGTGTTTGTGCAACTGAAACTAGAAGATTTAATAGCGAAGCAGCAAAAATTGAAAATGCAGAAGTTATTGTAGTTTCTATGGATTTACCATTTGCTATGAAAAGATTCTGTACAACAGAAGGAATAGAAAACTTAAAAGTTGGATCAGATTTTAGAGCAAAAGCTTTTGCAAAATCTTATGGTGTTTTACAAGCAAATGGACCATTATCTGGACTTACAGCTCGAGCAATATTTATCATAAATGCTTCAGGAAAAATTGTTTATAAACAAATAGTTCCAGAAATTACAGCTGAACCAGATTATGATGCAGTTTTAGAAGCTGCAAAAGGTGCTACATCAACTTCTTGTTGTGGAAGTTGTCACTAATTTTTAAAGCCACTTTTGTGGCTTTAAACTTTTATATTCCTCTTTTTTTTCTTTCGATTAACCAAAAATAGTTATAATATGTACAATAATAATTTTTTATAAAGGAGAAATTATGTTCAAAAATTTATTTAAAATGATGCTTTTATTGAGTTTAGGGTTTTTAACGTTAAATGCTTCAGTTGTAAATGATGGATTTGAAGAGTTAGAAAAAGGAAATGTTTTAGAAGCTGCAAATATTTTTCAAAACAGTTGTAATGAAGGTGCAAGTTCTGGTTGTTATAATCTAGGACTTATGTATTACAAAGGTGATAAAATTGCGAAAAATTATCCAAAAGCAGTACAACTTTTTTCAAAAGCTTGTGATTTAGGACATACAAATGCTTGTTACAATTTGGCTTATATGTATGAAAATGCACAAGAAGTAAAAGACTCTTTTAAAGCTGTTGAACTATATGAAAAACTTTGTAATCAAGGAATTAGTGCAGCTTGTTATAATCTTGGAACTATGTATGAAACTGGTGATGGAGTTGAAAGGCATACTTTTAAAGCAGTTGAATTTTTAACAAAAGCTTGTGATTTAAATCATGCAAAAGCTTGTTATAACTTAGCTGTAAAATACCAAAATGAAGATGGAGTTGAAAAAGCACCTTTAAAAGCTGCAAACTTATATATAAAAGCTTGTGATTTAGGAAATGCATCAGCTTGTTATAATCTTGGAATTATGTATAGTGATGGTAAGTTCTTTGCAAAAAATAGTGCAAATGCAAAAGAGTATTTTAGAAGAGCTTGCGATATGAATTTTGATGAAGCTTGTAAAGCTCACAATAATCTCAATAAATAAATTAAAAAAGGCAATTCAACTATTTAGTTGAAATTGCCTTTTTTATCTAACTTTGTAAAAATACGAATATAAATTATTTCAGCTATTAATTCTACAAATGTTTGAGTTACAATAACTGCTGGAAGTAGTGGCAAAGCATTTGGTACTGCTAATGCTAAAGGTAAAATAACTAAAGAGTTTCTTGTTGATGAACTAAAAGCTACTGAAACTTTTTCCTCTTTTTTTAATTTGAATAGTTTTCCTACACTTATCCCAATCATTGGAGCAATAATTGCAAATACCACATAAATAGGAATAACATACAAAATATCATTTATTGCTAAACTTAATCGTGGAACAACAGCTAAAATAACAATAAATAGAACTAAAGCAGTTGATGGAACTGGTAAAATATTAAATACATCTACGATTTTTTCTCCAAAATTACTTTTTTTAGACCAAATTTGAAATATAGTTGCAAGAGAAAATGGAATTAGAATCAAAAAAATAAATGCTTCAATAAATGGTGAAATTTCTACAAGTAAAGAAGCTTCTTCTCCTAAAAAAATGTTTAGATAAATTGGTAATAATGCCATTTGAACTATCAATAAAATGGGAGTTGAACTAAGAAGAAGTTTTGCATTTGCTTTTCCTAGGTGTGAAAATGTAACAACATAATCAATACAAGGAGTTAATAAAACAAACAAAACTCCCAATTTTAAAAGTGGATTATCTGGTAAAAATTGTATAAGACCAAAAACAATAATTGGAATAATAATAAAGTTTGAAAAAAGCAAAGCAAAAATAAATTTAATATTTTTAAAGGCAGAAGTTAGCTCTGATATAGGAACTTGCAAAAAAGTTACAAATAGCATTAGTGCTAAAGCTGGATTGATTGCTGTTTCAAGATATGATGTATTTGGAATACAAAAAGTAATCAATATTGCAATTGCAATAGTTGTAAAATAGATATTTATTTGATAATTTTCTAATAAATTTTTTATTTTTAATAAATTCATAAAAACCTTTATTTTATTGTTTTAAATCAATGATATTGATATTTATAATAGCTAAAATCAAATAAAAAATTTAGGAGAATTTATGCTTTCTTGGTACAAAAAATTTACCTCACAGCCACATCAGCCTTTTTTTGTAAATGGTGTTTTATTTTTTGCTCTTTTTATGATGTTATTTATTTTGATTTATTCAAGTATTTTAGATATTCAAGCGCCATTACTTGTATATCATGCTTATAGTTTGGTATTTGTTGTTTTTATTCAGTTTTTTTTAGGCTTTTTATTTGTTGTTTTCCCAAAATTTTTGATGCAAAGTGAAATTGCTTCAAAAGATTATATGCGACTATTTTATATATATTTTATTTCAAGTTTAGGAATATTTTTAAGTTTAATCTTTTATTCTAAAATCACTATTGTTTTTCAAGTTTTACTTTTAATTGCACAAATTCTTAGTTTTAATCTTCTTTATAATATTCATAAAAAAAGTGTTATTAAAGTAAAAGAAGATACAAAATGGGTTTTAATAGCTTTTTTTGTAGGACTTATTTCTCATTTTGTGTTTTTGGTTTCAAATTTAGATTTTATAAATTCATATTTTTTCTCAAAACTTTCGATTAATAGTGGATTTTATCTTTTTTTGTTTATGATTATTTTTACTATTGCTCAAAGAATGATTCCTTTTTTTACAACAGCAAAAGCTCCAAATTATGTGATAAATAAAAGCCCTAAAATAGTTCAAACAATCTTTTTATTATTAGTTTTAAAAGTTTTTTTATTGTCTTTTGAAAATGCAAAATTAAATCTTATTGCTGATATTCCACTTTTATATGTGATAACAAAAGAGTTGATAAGATGGAAATTACCATTATTTAAAGTTCCTTCTATTGTTTGGGTTTTATATCTTGGACTTTATTGGATAGTTGTTGCTTTTTTTATTTCTATAACAGAAAGTGTCTTTGCATTTGTTGCTCCAAATTTTTATTTTGAAAAAGCTGTTATTCATACTTTAGCTTTAGGGTATTTTGTAACATTGCTTCTTGGTTTTGGAACAAGAGTTATTTTAGGACATTCTGGAAAAGTAATTATCGCAAATAAATTTGCAACTTTTATATTTATTGTTATGCAATTTGTTGTACTACTTAGAATTTTTTCTTCTATTAGTATAAATTTTGATTCTGATTATATATTCTTTATAAATCTTACAGCTACAATCTTTGTCCTTCTTTTAGCTGTTTGGTCTAGCAAGTATATAACTATATTACTTGAAAAAGAAAAAAAGTGGAATACCAATTAACTCTTTGTTAATTTATGGTTGGATTTTAGTTAATTGTGAGTTACTATAATTTTTTTATGGATAAGTAATTGAGCAACTTATTCATATGAGTATTTTAAGATGAGATTTCTTAAATAGATAATTTTTTATGTTTCCTTGTGTGAAAAAGGACGCTTCCCCTAGGCGTCCTTTTTTCTTTTCTATCTTTTTAAACCTTTTATGTTAGTATTCCCAAATGATTTCACTTTTTAAACACACAAACGATTAATTTTTATGCCTTTATCAAATCTAAATCAAGAACAATTACAAGCAGCAACTTGCCATCAAGGATTTAACCTTATAATTGCAAGTGCAGGAACAGGAAAAACTTCAACAATTGTTGGAAGAATTGCTTATTTATTAAATAGTGGGATAAATCCAAAAGAGATTTTACTTTTAACTTTTACAAATAAAGCAGCAGCAGAAATGATAAATAGAGTTGCAAAATTTTTTGGAAAAGATATAGCAAAAGAGATTATGGCGGGAACTTTTCACTCTGTTTCATATAAACTTCTAAAAGAACTAAATGTAAATATTACTTTAAAACAACCAAATGAACTAAAAACACTTTTCAAATCAATATATGAAAAAAGAGTTTTTTTTGATAGAAGTGATGAGGTAGCACCTTATGATGGTGGATATTTATATGATATGTACTCTTTATATTTAAATTCAAATGATGGAGAAGATTTTGCTTCTTGGATAGTATCAAAAAACTCTTCTCATGAAATATATACTTTGATTTATGAAGATGTTGTTGATGAATTTAACGAACTAAAAACAAAATATGGTTATGTAAACTTTGATGATTTACTCACAACTATGCTTAAAATTTTAAAAGAGAAAGATTTTGATTTTAAAGAGATACTTGTTGATGAATACCAAGATACAAATCCTCTTCAAGGAAGACTTCTTGATTCTTTTAGACCAAAATCACTTTTTTGTGTTGGAGATTATGACCAAAGTATTTATGCTTTTAATGGTTCTGATATAGGAATAATCTCTACATTCTCAACAAGATACAAAGATGCAAATGTTTTTACTTTAAGAAAAAACTATCGTTCAACAAAACCTATTTTGGATTTAGCAACAAAAGTTATAGAGTTTAATGAAAGAGTTTATGAAAAAAAACTCGAAGTTGTAAGAAAAGAAGATATTTATAAACCAAAACTTTTGGCTTTTAATGAACTTTTTTCACAATATGAATATATTTCGCAACTTATTTCAAAAAGTCAAACACCTCATAGTGAAATAGCAATAATATATAGAAATAACTCAAGTGCAGATGGAATAGAAGCAAATTTAAGAGAATTTGGAATTGCAGCTAAAAGAAAAGGTGGAATGAGCTTTTTTGACTCAGTTGAAGTAAAATTTATACTTGATATCTTAGTGATGCAAGTATCTCACAATGATATGATGGCATTTATTCATATAGTTGAACATGGAAAAGGAATAGGAAAAGCTATCGCAAAAGATATTTTTGATGCTTTAATTAAACTTGGTGATGGAGATATTATAAGAGGATTATTTCAACCTAGAATTGATATCTCAAATCCTTATGAAACAAAAGTAAAAAATCAACAATTAGGACTTTTTGATGATTTTATAGAGTTAGGTTCAATTTCAAAATTTAAAGATTGTAACTTTGAAGAGACATTTTTAAGTAATCCTATATTAAAACATCCAAAGTTAAGTGTTGATGGTGGAAAATATCTTTATGATATTTATTTACTTTTAAAACATTTAAGAAGAACAAAAATTCCTGAAACATTAGTTGCAAGTATATCTTCTTCGATGGCTTATTCAAAACTAAAAGATTTTTTAGCAACAAAAAGAGCAACACAAAAAGATGGAACAATAAACGATATTCAAAAAACAAAAGCATTAGCAAAAATAAATAGAAAAGCGATGCTTTTAAAAAATCTAGCAAGAAATTTTAATGATTTATCGAAGTTTATAAACTCTATGATTTTAGGTGGAAGCGAAATGAGTGAAGGTGAGGGTGTAAATCTACTTTCTATTCACGCAAGTAAAGGTTTAGAGTTTAAAGAAGTTTATGTAATAGATTTAATGGATGGAAGATTTCCAAATAGAAAACTTATGAGTAAAGGTGGAAGTTTAGAAGAAGAACGAAGACTTTTTTATGTTGCAGTGACGCGTGCGAAAGATATTTTGTATTTATCTTATGCAAAATATGACAAAATAAAAAAGATGACATTTGTAGCAAGTCCCTTTTTAAAAGAAGCAGGAATGGCTATAAATGAAGAAGAAAATTCTTAACTTTAAGTCAATTATAATAGAATATAAATATTTTTTTAGGTAGAAAATGGAAAAAATTATTTTAATAATAACAGTATGTATGATAATTATGGCATCTCCAATTATCTCAAAAATGATAAAAACACCAGTTGTTGTTGTAGAGATAACTTTGGGATTACTTTGTGGATATTTAGGTTTAATTTATGATGATGAAACTCTAAAATTAGTTGCTAAATTTGGATTTGTATATTTGATGTTTCTAGCAGGACTTGAAATAAACTTTAAGCTTGTAAAAATCATAAAAGCAACTTTGGCTGTAAATGTAATACTTTATTTTATTTTATTATATACAATCTCTGGACTTGTTTGTTGGTTGTTTGATTTAGGACTTACGTATTTTGTAGCTCTTCCAATTTTCTCTTTGGGTATGATAATGATGCTGATAAAAGAGTATGGAAAAGAGCAACCTTGGCTAAATCTTGCCTTATCAATTGGGGTTGTTGGAGAAATCATTAGTATTTTAGCCTTAACTTTATTTAGTGGTTGGACAGAATATGGATTTACAAGTAGCTTCTTCTATTCGATTTTAACTATACTTTCTGTTATTGTTGGAATAGTACTTCTTCTTAGAATCTCATATGTTATTTTTTGGTGGTTTCCAGAAATAAAGAACTTTATTATTCCAGAAAATCAAAATGATAAGCATGACCAAGATATAAGATTTTCTTTGTCTTTACTTTTAATTTTTGTTTCAATTATGCTGATACTTAAAATAGATGTTGTTTTAGGAGCATTTACAACAGGAATTTTCTTTAAGATGTTTTTTAACCAAAAATATGAATTATTAGAAAAAATAGAATCTTTTGGTTATGGTTTTTTTGCACCAATATTCTTTATATATACAGGTTCAACTGTAAAATTAGATATGGTAACTCTAGATATTTTACATCATTCTATTTTTATAATATGTGCGATAATAGTGATTAGACTTATTAGTTCTTATTTAGTTTTTTATAATTATTTAAAATTTAAACAAACAATGCTTTTTGCACTCAGTGATTCTATGCCTTTAACTTTTATGGTTGCAATAGCAATGCTTTCATATAATTATGGACTTATTTCTCAAGCTGAATATTTTTCATTTATTATTGCTAGTATGGCTGATGGTCTTATTCTTATGCTTTTAATTAGAAAGTTATACAAAACTTTTGATATGAAAGCTACAAAAATATAAATAGAGTTTTTAACTCTATTTCCTTCAAAATCTCGTACCACTATTTATAAGTAAAAACTAGATATAATCTAACTTATTTCAAAAAAATTATAGGATTTTTAATGAGTGAAAAATATGAACCATCAAAGGTAGAAGATAGTTTTTATAAGATTTGGGAAAGTAGAGGATATTTTGAAATAGATGGAAATAAATCTATTCAAGAAGCGGGAAAAAACTTTGCTATTATGATGCCACCACCAAATGTAACAGGTAGTTTACATATTGGGCATGCACTTACATTTACATTACAAGATATTATTACAAGATATAAAAGAATGGATGGTTTCAAAACGCTTTGGCAACCTGGAACTGACCACGCAGGTATTGCAACTCAAAATGTTGTTGAAAAACAACTTTTAGCTGAGGGTACTACAAAAGAAGAACTAGGACGTGAGAAATTTCTAGAAAGAGTTTGGAAATGGAAAGAGTTCTCAGGTGGAACTATAGTTCATCAAATGAGAAAGTTAGGAGTAAGTCCAGCTTGGTCTAGAGAGCGATTTACTATGGATGAAGGATTAAAAGAGGCTGTAAAAGAAGCTTTTGTTCATCTATACAATGAAGGAATGATTGTTCAAAATAACTATATGGTTAACTGGTGTACACACGATGGTGCGTTATCAGATATCGAAGTTGAACATGATGAAGTTCAAGGTAAATTTTATCATATGAACTATCATTTTGCAGATGGAAGCGGATACGTAACAGTTGCAACAACTAGACCTGAAACATACTTTGGAGATACAGCTATTATGGTTCATCCAAATGATGAAAGATATAAAGCTATAGTTGGAAAAGAAGTTGTACTTCCTTTAACGACAAGAAAAATCAAAGTAATTACTGATGAGCATGTTGATATGGAATTTGGAACAGGTGTTGTAAAAGTTACTCCTGCTCATGACCAAAACGACTACGAAGTAGGTAAACGTCACGATTTAGAATTTATTACTTGTTTTGATGAAAAAGGTATTTTAAATGACTATTGTGGAGAGTTTGCTGGACTTGAAAGATTAGAAGCACGACCAATTATTGTAAAAAAACTTCAAGATGAGGGATTTATAGTAAAAATTGAAGAGCATGTTCATCAAGTAGGGCATTGTTACAGATGTAAAAATATTGTTGAACCATATATCTCTAAACAATGGTTTGTACGAAAAGAAGTTGCAGCAAAATCAATTGAAAAAACTTATGCTGGTGAAACTAAATTTCACCCAAGTCATTGGTTAAATTCATATAGAGCTTGGATGGATGAGTTAAGAGATTGGTGTATCTCTAGACAACTTTGGTGGGGACATAGAATTCCAGTATTCTATTGTGATGATTGCGGACACCAATGGGCAGATAAAAAAGACGAGCCAGAAGCTTGTCCACATTGTTCAAGTAAAAATATTCACCAAGATCCAGATGTTCTTGATACTTGGTTTAGTTCTGCTCTTTGGGCATTTTCACCACTTGGTTGGGGAAATAATGGAAATATGCAAGGAACATTTAACGAATCAGATTTAAAAGATTTTTATCCAAACTCTTTATTAATTACTGGTTTTGATATTATGTTCTTTTGGGTAGCTAGAATGATGATGATGGGTGAACACTTTAGAGGTGAATTACCATTTAAAGATATTTATATGCATGCACTAGTACGTGACGAACATGGTGCAAAAATGTCTAAATCGAAAGGAAATGTAATCGATCCACTTGATATGGTTGAAGAGCATAGTGCTGATATCATCAGATTTACACTTGCATATTTAGCAGTTCAAGGAAGAGATATTAAACTTGGTGCAAAAAACTTAGAGCAATTTAGAAACTTTACAAATAAACTTTATAATGCATCTAATTTCTTAAGCCTAAATGTTGATACATTCCCTGATTTAAAAGATATTGAAATTAAATCTCCTCTTGGACTTTATATGCAAAGTAGACTAAGTGATGCTATTGATGAAGTAAGAGGTGCATTAGAATCTTATAAATTTAATGAAGCAGCTTCAGTTTTATATAGATTTGTATGGACTGAATTTTGTGATTGGGGAATTGAGTATTCAAAAGCTAGTAAAGATAGTATTGTTGAACTTGGGGCAATTTTCAAAGAGACTTTAAAAATGGTTTCTCCATTTATGCCGTTTATTAGTGATTATTTATATCACAAATTAAGTGGAACTTCTTTAGAAGAGGGTGAATCTTTAATGATTATGAACTTCCCTAAAGATGTTAAAAAAGATGATAAAATCGAAGAGATGTTTGCTGTTATCGAAGAAGCAATTACTGCAATAAGACGTGCTAAAGTTATCATAGATATGGGTAACTCAAAAATTGCAAAAGCATATATAAAACTTGATAAATCAATTGATACAGCCGTTGCAAAACCATTTATTGAAAAACTTGCAAAAGTTGATAGTGTTGAGTTTGTAGATGCAAAAGTTGAAAATAGTATCACTGATGTTTCAAATAACTTAGAAGTATATCTTCCAACAAGTGAAATTGATATGAAACCAATCATTGATAAATTGACTAAACAACAAGAAAAAGCACAAAAAGAGTTTGATAAACTAAATGGTATGTTATCAAATGAAAGATTTGTTGCAAATGCTCCTGCTAATGTAATAGAAGAAAATAAAAAAGCATTAGAAGAAGTAAAAACTAGACTTGAAAAAATAGAGACTGAACTTAAAAGTTTGAATTAAATAGTCTAAAAATATAACTTTTTTATCGTTTCTAAATATGTAATATTTAGAAATGATTTCTTTTTTACTAACAATACTAATAATTTACTTTTGAAATAGGCTTGACAATTTAATGCATTTCATATACAATTCTTAATATTAGATAAAAGGATATGTATATGATTATAAAAGATTCACAAGTAGAACTATATTCACAATCACAAAATATTTCTAAACAATCAATTAGCCAAAGCACAAAAAAATTTTATGCTGAAACGAATTCAAATGATATAAAAAATACTAAAGAGGCTTTTCAATTAAATTTTCAATACGAATATAGTAGTACATATACACAATCAAGTAGAGCAGTATATAATTACGAAGAAGATTTAAGTCCTGAAGATAGAATAAAGAAGTTGATTATTGAAATGCTGCTAGAGCAATTCTCAAATCAAAAAATATCTTTATATCCTCAAAAAATGCTAAATACAAATAAAGAAAATTCAACTACAAATTTTCCAAATAATTTTTTTAAAAATCCATATACTAATGAGCTTAATAATGATGGAAAATTAAAAGCCATAGTATTTGAAACAACTGAAGAATATTATGCAAAACAAAGTATTGATTTTTCGGCGAAAGTGAAATTTAATACACCAAATAAAAGTTATGAAATGAATTTAGATATATCTTTTTCTAAAGAGTTTTATGAATCAACTAACACTAGAATAGTTATTGGAGATGAAGCTTTTATTGATCCATTAATTATAAACTTTGGAGAAGATATTAATCCTTTTGAAAATATTAGTTCACTAAAATTTGCTTTTGATTTGAATAGTGATGAACAAGCAGAAATGATTCCATATTTAAAATCTGGCGCAGGGTATTTAGCTTTAGACAAAAATAATAATGGAACTATTGATAATGGAAGTGAACTTTTTGGTCCTCAAACAAATGATGGATTTAAAGAATTAGCAAAATATGATAATGATAAAAATGGCTTCATTGATGAAGCTGATGAAGTTTTTAATAAGTTAAAAATTTGGAGTATTGATGAAAGTGGAAATAGTTCGTTAATTTCATTACTTGATGCAAATGTAGGAGCTATTTATCTTGGAGACATTCAAAGCGGATTTGTTTATAAAGACAGTATTTTTAATACTCAAGCTATACAAAAAAGTAATGGAATTTTTATTAAAGAAGATGGTTCAGGTCTTGGAGTTGTAAATTCTATCGATATAGTAGTTTAAAAAGATAAGTCTAAAAACTTATCTTTTTAAAAAAACATATAAAAATCTAAAACCAAACAATCCTAAAATAGTTACAAAAAACCATAAAAGATTATCAAAAAACTTCTCCTTTACTTTTTCATAAAGCTCAAAATATACTTTCTCTATGTTTGTATTTACATAGATTGTAGCATTTGATTTCCAACTATTACTTATGTCATTTGCTTGTTCTTCAAGATATATTGGAACTAACTCTTTAAACCACAAAGGAGTTGTATAATTCACATTATCATTAGAAACTTGTGCCAAAGTTTTGTCAAAAGAGATAGTTGCTTGTGTATCTACAACTTTTTCAAATTGATTTGTTGCTTTAAATTTTATCGTAAGGCTATTTTGATTTTTGAAATTTTTATTTGGTAAAAAAGTATATATATCTTGACTTGGAACGATAGATTTATTATCTTCATTTGGAATAGAACCATTTAAAGTTAATAACTCTTTTGCAAAATCATCACTTTGCGTACTCATCACAAATCTTCCAAGAGTTTCATCAATAGCAGCATCTGTAACTTCCCAAAGTTGATTTTTATCCAAGTCATTTGAAGCTTTTACTAAATCTTCTTCTTTTATTTCAAATGTACTATTATCAACTTTAATACTTTTAAAGTCACTATTAAAAGTTTGATTTACAATAGATAAAATTTCAGGATTTGTTTTATCTTCTAAAAATTTTTTTAGATTTTCTTGTAGATAAATCGAAGTAGTTTTTGTTTTTAATAAAGATGAAGAAATAGTATCTTCTTTCATCTTTTCAAAATTTACCCAAAAATCCCATACAAAAAATGTAAGAGAAAAAATAGATAAAATTATATATAAAAGTTTTGATTTAAACATATTTCATCACTTTAAAAGATTTTTAATCTCTTCTTCTCCAATCTTTTCATCACTATATTTTATGGCAATAATATTTTCTGTATTATTTATGTACCACTCATCTATTGCATCATTTTGATTTAGTTTTCCACTATTTTCAAGTTTGTATTCATCTAAACTTAAATACAAAGATTTTGTTTTTGATGGATTTGGCATAGTCAAAATTAGGATTGCCCATAAAACACAAATAACAGCGATAATAATAGAAAATGTTGATAAATTGAGGTTATCAAGCATAATTCCACCTAAAAGTCCACCAACAAATGTTCCTAAATATCCAAATGAATTAAATACTCCTAAAACACTTCCTCTTTGGTGTACTTTTGCAAATTTTGAAGCAAGTGATTGCATGATTGGTTCGTGCATATTAAAACCAATAAAGAATATAACTACACCAATTACAAAAACAACCGAACTAGAACTAAATCCTATAACTAAATATGAAATTATAAAAAATAAAATTCCAAGAGCTAAAATCTCTTTGAATTTACCTTTCTTTTCTGCAATAATAGCAGCAGGTGCCATAGATAAAAGTCCAAATATCATAGCAGGAAGATAAACATACCAAAGCTCTTTTTTCTCCCAACCATAAGTTTTTGTTAAGATGATAGGAATTACTAAAAATGCAAATGTCATTAAAGCTTTTTGTAAAAAGTTTGTAATGTTCATTCTTGCAATATTTGCATTTCCTAAAACATCTGATAATCTTAATTTGTCATTATATGTGTGAGTTATTATTGGAGGATTTGGAACTTTTTTTACTAAAATGTAAATAGAAATAAGAGCTAAAAACATAGTAATATAAAATAGAACTGGAACACCTATAAATCCACCAATTAATGGTCCAGCTAACATTGCTATTGCAAAAGCAAGTCCTATAAAAGAACCCATTAAAGCCATAGCTTTTGATCTTTCGTGTTCTTTTACTAAATCACTTATCATAGCAGTTACAACTGCTCCAATAGCACCAGAACCTTGTAAAAGACGACCTAACATCAAAGTATAAATATCAGTCGCAACAGCACAGATTAGCGAACCAGTAGCAAAAAGTAAAAGTCCAGTTATGATTGTACCTTTTCTTCCTAATTTATCACTCATTACTCCAAAAGGAACTTGAAAAACAACTTGTGTTAAAGCATAACCACCAACAACGATACCAACTAAAGTTGCATTTGCACCATCTAAAGATAAAGCATATACAGAAATAACTGGTAATACAATAAAAAGTCCAAAGAATCTAAGGGCTATGATAAAACTCAAAGGCATTACAGATTTAATCATTAATAATCCTAAATATATTATAATTTTGGTTTATTATATAAAAAATTCGATAATAACTAGTATAAAAAGGACAAAGATTGAAAATCGTTTTAGCCTCAGCAAATAAGGGAAAAATAAAAGAGTTCGAAAGACTTCTTCCAAATGATGAAATAGTAGCATTTAGTGAAATTTTAGGAAAAATTGAAATTGATGAAGATAAAGATACTTTTAAAGGTAACGCTATAAAAAAAGCACAAACAATATATGATGAACTTCAAAAAATTAATTTTGGTGATGTTGTTGTGATTTCAGATGATTCAGGAATTAGTGTTCCTGTTTTAGGAAATGCTCCAGGAGTTTATAGTGCTAGATATGCAGGACTTAATGCAAGTGATAAAAAGAACAACGAAAAATTAAAAGCTGAATTAAATAAATTAGGTTTAGAAAAAACTCCTGCTTTTTATACAGCTTGTATTGCAATAGTTTATAAAAATGAAGTTTATACAGTTCATGGTTGGATGTATGGTGAAGTTTTAAATAAAGAGATAGGAACAAATGGCTTTGGATATGACCCTATGTTTATTCCAAATGGATATGATAAAACATTAGGTGAGTTAGATGAAGAAGTTAAAAAAGAGTTTTCTCATAGAAGTAAAGCTTTAAAACTTGCAATGAAAGTTTTAGAAGTTATTCTTTAATAATTTGTTTATGGATTGAAATATCAAAATCTTTTGCTTTTACGAAAATATCTACAATATTTGAATCAATAAGTTTAGTCGCATAAATATCAAATAATTCATCTTCAATTTGAAGGTGAGTTATATCTTTTAAATCATAATCTTTTACAAAATCTTCAAAAAAATTTAGATGATTTTTTGCTTGAATATATAAATATTGGTTTGATAAATTTTGATTTTTTAAGGCTTTTGTCTCTAAAATCAAAACACCTAAATATGAAAAAGTAGAGATTAACACAATAGTAATCAAAAGTGTATAAGCTTTTTTCATAAACTAAATTCCCAAGTTTGAATAATCTTATCTTTAAAATTTATATAAACAGATATTTGTTTTGAAGTTTTCGTAATACTAAACTCTTTTACATCTTTTAATAAAAGATTATTTTCAAAATATAAATTACCATTTGAAAATTGTAGATTTGAAATATTGTATTTATTTTTTTCTATAAAAACTTTTGTTGCTAAAAAATTTATTTTATCAATTTCTAACTCTTGATTATATCTATTTTCTAAACTTAATTCTTTTGTAAAAAGTGTCGAATATATTATAACTATCGAAGAGATTATCAAAGTTATGATTATTTCAAGAAGTGAAAAACTATTTTTCATACTTAAAAAGCTTTATATTTTCATTTTCAAATTGATATTTTGTAACAGTTATATTTTCAATAGTTTCTTTGTTTATAGTAAGTTGTAAAGTTTTAGCTGAGTTTTGAAAACTTCCATAATTTTTTGTATCAAATAGATTTTCTAAATTATTTAGCGACATAAAGTTTTTTGAAGAGTTTTCATCATAATAAGTTGAGTATTTAAACCCAATTATTACGATAAGCAAAAGAGTGATACTAACTAATGTTTCAATTAAAGTAAAACTATTTTTCTGCAAGTTTTAATGCTTTGTTAAAAGAGCTTTCAACCGCTTTTATCATAGCACTTCTTACTCCAGCCTCTTCAAGTTGAGCAAATCCTGCTGCTGTTGTTCCACCTGGACTCATAACAGAATCTTTTATAACTGCTGGATGAGAGTGTCTTAAAAGTGAAGCAGTTCCACTAAATAATCCTTGAACTAAATGCGCACTTAGATGTCTTTCTAATCCAGCTTTTACTGCTCCATCCGCTAAACTTTCAGCGATTAATGCTAAAAATGCAGGACCAGAACCTGTAATTGCACTTGCAATATCAAGTTGAGTTTCTGTATTTACCCAAAGAGCTTCTCCAATACAAGAAAAAATCTCCATAGCAATAGCTTTTGATTCAGCATCACCAGTAATTGTTGTCATAGAATTATGAACTGATGCAGCAATATTTGGCATAGTTCTAATATAATGAGTAGCTTTAATCTGTTTTTTTAAAAAATCAAGTTTTGTTCCAGCTAAAATAGATAATAATATATTCGCACTTCCAATAAGTCTCACAGAAACACTTTCTAAAGCATAAGGTTTTACACAAAATATAACAGTTTTATCTGTGATATCTTCTTTATCTTCTAGTTGTTTTATTGTTATTTGAGGTATTTTCTCTTGAATAATTTTTAATTTTTCAATATCCCTTCCAATCATCTCAACTTCGTACTTTTTTACAAGTCCTTTAGCCAATGCTTGAGCCATAATACCATTACCTATTAGTGTAAGCTTCATCTATATTCCTTTTTTGAAATAGTTTGTTTTATTATAGCAGATAATTCCTAAGCTGTAATTAGATAGAATGTCTTTTTTATGATAAAGGATATTAGAATGATAAAAAGTTTGAAGCTAAAAGGTTTGTTATTAGTTACTTGTGCTACTTTTGTATTTACAGGTTGTTCTTCTAAAAGTGAACAAGAATATAATAAACCAGCCTTATATTGGTACAATAAAATGATGAAACAAATAGCATCAGGAGATTTAGATGAAGCTGATGATACATATACATCATTAGAAAGTGAACATAGAAATTCACCATATATTCCGACAGCAATTATGATTTTAGTAAATGCTCATATCGAAGAAGAAGAGTATGCTTTAGCAAATTTTTATTTAGATGAATACATCAAAAAATTTGGACTAAGCAAAGATATTGACTATGCAAGATATTTAAAAATCAAAGCAAATTTTTTAGGATTTAAATATCAATTTAGAGATCAACAACTAATAGATGATACTTTAACTCAAATTCAAGAGTTTAAAGAAAAATACAAAAACTCACCATATATGCCTTTAGTTGACACTATAAATTCAAGATTATATATGTCAAAAGCAAGTTTTGATCAAGAAATTTCTGAGCTTTACACAAGAAGAGACAAACCACTTGGAACAGAGTTCTATGAAGAAAAAGTAAAAGAATCTTGGGTTGATAATTCTGAAATTGAACCTGTAAAAGTACCATTTTATAGATCTATTTTTGAATAAAATTTAATACGATTTATGAATTTTAGGAGTTGAATTAAAATATGGAATTAAAAAATTATGAAGAATTTCCACAAACTATACCACTAATTATTGAAGATGATATATTTTTATACCCTTTTATGATTGCTCCTTTATTTTTAAGTAATGAGCAAAATATAAAAGCTGTTGAGTATGCAATAGAACATAATAAATTAGTTATGGTTACAGTTTCTAAAGCATCAAAAGAGGGTAAAAGAGAAAAAGACTCTTTTTATGATGTTGGAGTTGTAGGAAATATTATGAGAAAAGTATCTTTGCCTGATGGTAAAATAAAAGTGCTTTTCCAAGGTTTAACTAAAGGAAAAATTTTAGATTTTGCAAGTGAGCAACCGCTTTTTGTAAATGTTGATACTTTAAAAAATGAAGAACCAAATGAAGAAAGTATAAAATCTGTAATCGAAGTATTAATAGAAAATGTAAAAAAATTATCAAAATTAAATATTAAATTTCCTGCTGATTTAGTAAAAACTATAGAAGAAAATGATGATCCAGTAAGAATTGCAGATTTGATATCTTCAGTTTTAAAAGTAAAAAAAGAAGAAGCTTATAAACTATTTTCTCAAACAAATATTGAACAAAGATTATTTGATATTATAGAAGTTATTAAAAAAGAGATAGAATCATTTAAAATCCAAAAAGAAATTACTCAAAAAGTAAACTCAAAAATAGAAAAAACACATAAAGATTATTTTTTAAAAGAGCAAATAAAAGCTATCCAAAAAGAACTTGGAACAGATAATCAAAAAGAAATAGAGATAAAATCTTATAAAAAAAGATTAAAAGCTAAAAAAGAGTTTATGGATAAAGAGGCTTATAAAGAGACTAAAAGACAACTTGATAAATTAAGTAGAATGAATCCTGATTCTCCTGATGCATCTTTACTTCAAACTTATGTTGAACAAGTTTTAGATATTCCTTTTGGAGAATATGCAAACGAAAAAATTTCTGTAAAAAATGTAGAAGAGCAGCTAAATAAAGATCATTACTCTTTGATAAAAGCAAAAGAGAGAATTAGTGAATATTTTGCAGTAAAACAACTTTTAGAGCAAAGAAATATTGAAGATTTAAAATCAAAAGGTACTGTTTTATGTTTTGTAGGACCTCCAGGAGTTGGTAAAACTTCTTTAGCAAACTCTATTTCTCAAGCGCTAAAACGACCTTTAATAAGAGTAGCTTTAGGTGGAATGGAAGATGTAAATGAACTTAGAGGACATAGAAGAACTTACGTTGGAGCAATGCCAGGAAGATTAGTTAAAGGTTTGATTGATGCAAAAAAAATGAATCCAGTTATGGTTTTAGATGAGATTGATAAACTTGGTTCTAATCATAGAGGTGATCCAACAGCTGTAATGTTAGAAATTTTAGACCCAGAACAGAACCATGAATTTAGAGATTTATATTTAAACTTTCCAATTGATTTATCTCAAGTTATATTTGTTTCAACAGCAAATGATGCAAGAAGAATTCCAGCACCTTTAAGAGATAGAATGGAATTTATAGAGATATCTTCTTATACTCCAGAAGAAAAATATCATATTGCAAAAGATTATCTGATTCCTCAAGAGTTAGAAAAACATGGACTTAAAAAAACGGAAGTAAGTATCAATAAAGCAACTATTGAATTAATCATATCAAAATATACAAGAGAGGCTGGAGTTAGAAATTTAAGAAGAACTTTTTCTAAAATATTTAGAAAAGTTGTAAAACAAATTTTAAATGACTCAACAATAGAAAAAGTAACTATTGGAACAAAAGATTTAAAAGCTTATTTAGATAATCCAATTTTTGAAATTGACCCAGCTGAAAAGAAAAATTCTATTGGAATTGCAAATGGATTAGCTTGGACAGCAGTTGGTGGAGATGTTTTAAAAATCGAAGCAATTAAGCTAAAAGGAAAAGGAAATCTAACTGTTACAGGAAATCTTGGTGATGTAATGAAAGAGTCTTCAAGAATTTCATATTCTGTTGTAAAAGTTTTAATAGATAATAAAGTTCTAAAAATTGATGAAAAAATTATTCCTAAATCTGTAAAAGAAGAAGAGGAAAATGAAAAGCTTGATTGTAGTGAAATATATAAAAGATATGATATTCACTTACATATTCCAGAAGGTGCAACACCAAAAGATGGACCAAGTGCAGGTATAACTATGGCACTTGCAATAGCTTCAATTTTAAGTGATAAAGCTATAAAAGCAGATGTTGCAATGACAGGAGAACTTACACTTTCTGGTAAAGTTTTACCAATTGGTGGATTAAAAGAGAAATTAATCGCAGCATATAAAGCAAAAATGAAAAAAGCTTTAGTTCCTAGAAAAAATTTTGATAGAGATTTGGATGAAATTCCAGATGAAGTAAAAAATGCAATGGAAATAAAAGCTGTTGATACAATAGAAGATGTTTTAAAAGAGGCTTTAGTTTAATAGATGCTAAACTTTAGTAAAAAAGATTTTACAGCAACAAATGTAATTATTATAATTACAGTTTTATTTTATTTAATCCAAATAAATGTACAACAAGGAAGTTTACTATTTGGATTAAATTTATACTTTTTGATTGGTGGTTTTTATTGGCAACCACTAACTTCTATGTTTTCTCACGGTGGAATCGCTCACTTAGCTATGAATATGTTTGTACTTTGGCAATTTGGTAATTATGTAGAAAGATCAAGAGGTGCAAAAGCTTTTGTTTTATTGTATTTAATAACAGGAGTTTTAACTTCTCTTTTCTCATTTTTATATATCTTTTTTTTAGATATTACTGTAAATTTAGTAGGAGCAAGTGGAGCGATTTGTGCTATTTTAGGATATGTTGCATACTTTGATAAAGTTCAAAGAAGTGGAATTATAACTTGGATTTTACTAATCTCTGTTGCTCCTTTACTTATTGGACTTCCTATTGCTTGGTATGCTCACTTTATTGGACTAGCTATTGGATTTATTTATGCAATAATTGATAAATCTATACTTTTAAAAAAATACAAAAGATGAAAAAATCAATTTTATTTGTATGTTTAGGAAACATTTGTCGTTCTCCTTTAGCTCATGGTATTGCACAAGAATATATAAATAAAAAACAACTTGATATTTTAGTAGATAGTGCTGGAACTGGTTCTTGGCATATTGGTGAAGCTCCTTGTGAAAACTCAATAAAAGTTGCATTGTTAAATGGTGTTGATATATCAAAACAAAAAGCAAGACAAGTGAAAAAAGATGATTTTCAAAAGTTTGATTTAGTTATTGCACTTGATGATAATAACTTAAAAGATTTGAAGAATTTAGGTTGTAAAAATCCCCTAAAACTTGGAGATTTTGGATATAAAGGAGCTTGTGTTCCTGATCCATACTACTTTAGAGATTTTGAAGATTTTAAAAATGTTTATTCTATGATTGAAACTTGTGTTAAGAACTTAATAAAAGACAAAATTTAGTTACCTAATTTAGATAATATTTTGTTACAAATTTTAATAATATCTTCTTGTTCTTCACTACTTAGTTCAATTTTACACTCCATATTTTTGAAAATATGAGCTGTTTTATCTTTCAAATCTTTCCCTTCTTTTGTTAATTTTATTATTTTCCCTCGTTCATCGCTTAATGATTGAGTTCTGATAATATAAGACTTTTCTTCTAATCTTTTTAAAATAGGTGTTAGTGTAGCCGAATCAAAAAATGTCT
The DNA here is from genome assembly GCF_003063295.1 of Arcobacter lacus. Lineage (NCBI taxonomy): Bacteria > Pseudomonadati > Campylobacterota > Epsilonproteobacteria > Campylobacterales > Arcobacteraceae > Arcobacter > Arcobacter lacus. Next base: position 145,295 of record NZ_MUXF01000001.1, on the reverse strand, counting down.
CTTTGCTTATATCTTTTATCAGTATATTATCATTGTTCCAAAGTGTCATCATCACTAAATATTGAGCATAAGTTAGTTGAAATTCTTCTAGATGAGGTCTATATTCTCTAATCATTGCATTTGATGTTGAATTCAATAAAAAGCAAATCATTTTAGAGAAATCAAATTCTTTATTTTTCATATTTTACCTTTGAAATTTTATGAATAATTATAACAAAATATATCTTGTGTACAAACTAATTGACAAATAAATAGATTTTTGTTAATATTACTTTGTGTGCAAAATATTAGCTAACAAAATAAATATAAAAAGGATAAATATGCAATTAGCAAACTTCAATGGAATAGTCTCAAATTTATTAGAAGATATTACTCCTATAGAAATTACAAAAGGTGTGAGCCAATACATACTTTGGCAAAATAATGATGGAAAATTAACAGCTATTTATAAATTTGAAAAAAATAGTAAACTACCATTTCTTGATGAACACAATTTATTTGATGAACATATTTTTGTAATATCAGGAGCTTTTAATGATGGTAATAAAAAATATAAAGAGGGTTCATTTATAATAAATCCTAAAGGAACTTCTCACATTCCTCAATCAGAAGAAGGATGTACTATTTTAGTAACAAATGAATAATGATTTAAAACTAAAGATGCTTAAATTAATTAAGCACTTTTAGTGTTTCTATAAGTTTATTTGAAATTTCAATTAATTCATTTGAATTATCTTTTGTTTTTTCAGCTTCTTTTTCTGTGTTACTTGCACTATTTGATACTCTTACCATATTATCTGTAATTTGATTTAAAGTATGGCTTGTTTCATTTGCTGTACTTGCTAACTCATTTGTAATATTTTTTTGTTCTTTTACTGCATTTGATATATTTGATGACATTGAACTTATCTCTTCAACTATACTATCAATATGATGAATAGAATCAAGAGAATTTTTTACTAAAGATTGAATATATTCAATAGCAGCTGTTATATCTTTTGCTGCATCATTTGATCTTGTTGCTAGGTTTCTTACTTCTTGTGCAACAACGGCAAAACCTTTTCCTGCTTCTCCAGCAGTTGCTGCTTCAACAGCTGCATTTAAAGATAAAATATTTGTTTGGAATGCAATTTGTGTGATAATATTGATTGTATCACCAATTTTAGTTGATTCTTCATTTAGTTTAACTATTGCAAGTGCAGTATCTTTTGATTGTTCTTTTGCTTCTAATGCAATCTTTTCACTTTGTAAAGTTGTATCAGCAATGTTTGTAATAGAAGATAATACTACTTCTATTTTTTTAGATAGCTCTTGAACAGCTTGGTTTAACTCTTCAATAGATACAGTTGTTTCTTGTGAGTTCTCCATACTTATTTTTGCTTCTTTTACCATTGTTGTAGAAGCACCTTTTAAATGAGTTAAAGATTCTGTTAAATCTTCTATCTCTTTTCCTATTTGGAACATTGTATTTTTTTTCAAAGTTATATCTGTTGCATATTTAACAACTTTAAAAGGAACACCATCTAAATCTAAAATAGGATTATAACTTGCTTGTATCCAAACTCTTCTTCCGTCTTTTCCTATTCTTAAATATTCGCCTGCATCATATTGACCACTATTTAACTTTTTCCAAAAATCTTTATATTCATTTGAATTTTTATATGATTCTTCACAAAAAATACTATGATGTTTTCCAACAATTTCATCTAATGAATAACCTAAAGTATTTAAGAAGTTTTTATTTGCATTTATAACTATGCCATTCATATCAAACTCAATAACTGCTTGAGATTTATTTATTGCATTTATTTGTCCAAGATAGTATAAATCTTTTAGTCTTCTTTTTGTGATGTCTTGCGCAAGTTTGATAATTTCTACAATTTTTCCATTATTATCTACTATTGGCATATAAGTTGCTCTTAGAAAAACAGCTTCACCATCTTTTTTTATTCTTTTAAATTCTGAAGTAATAGATTTACCTTTATTTAAAGTATCCCAAGCTTCTTGATACTCTTTACTTTCGACAAATCTTTTATCACAAAACATTCTATGATGTTTTCCAACTATTTCATTTAAACTATAACCCATAATATCAAGAAAAATTTTATTAGCTTCTTTTACGGTTCCATTTAAATTAAATTTTATAACTGCATAATTTTGATCGATAGCTTTTAGTTGAAGTTTATCCTCTTTATTCGAAAAAAACATAAATTCTCCTATAATAGTTAGTAAAAGATTTTATCTATTATAGAATTAAACTAATGTTAATAAGAAATTATAAATAAAATATTAAAAACTATTAAAGCTCTTTTACCATTTTATAAAGAGCTTTTATAAATATATCTCTTTCATTTTTTGTTAAAACAGAATAGATACTTTCTTGAAAAGAAGATATATCAGCAAAGAGTTTTTCACAAGTTTCTTTTCCGAAAGGTGTGAGTTGTAATAACTTGCTTCTTTTATCAAATTCATTGTCAATTCTTAAAATTAGTTTTTTATCTTCCAATTTATTTAGTATTTTTGTAATTGCACCAGTTGAAAAAAGAAGTTTTTCATAAAGAATAGTTGGAGATATTTTATACTCTTCATCACCTGAAACTAAAGTTGTTATAAGTACGTCAAACTCACTATTTGTTAGATTATATTTATTTAACTCAATTTTAGAAATTTTTTGAAGCATTAGATTGTTTACTAAAAAAAGAGGCAGAGTAATTTCTAATGAATCACTATAATTTTCTTTTAATTTTATCTTATGCTCATTTATATCATTTTTTATGTTTTGTACATTCATGAAAGAATTATATATAAAATAACATTATTCTAATATTAATATATTTATCTTACTAGTAAGATATTATTAAGATAAATAGAGATAAGATTTTGATGGTTATAAACCATTTTACAAAAGGAAAAATATGAAAAAAAGACAAAGTTTATTTTATCTATTAGTTACGATATGTTTTTTTACTTTTTGTAATGCGAATGAAGAAAAAGGAGAAAAATTGATTAATTATAAACCAACATTGAGTTTAAAAGGTGCAAAAAATTATATTCATGCTGCTCAAAAAATTGCAACAAAAAAAGATCTAAATTTGAGTATAGCAGTTGTTGATTCATCAGGAAATTTATTGGCTTTTTCAAGAATGGACGAAGCAAGTTTAGTAACAACTGAAGTTGCAATTCAAAAAGCAAAAACAGCAGCTTTACTAAAAACACCTTCAAAACTATTTGAAGATATGATAAATAGTGGTGATATCTCTATGTCAAAAACACCAAATATTACTCCATTACAAGGTGGAATTCCAATATTTTACAAAGGTGAATTATGTGGAGCAGTAGGAATTAGTGGTGCAAAAGGTGATATTGACAATAGTGTAGCTTTAGAAACAGTTGAAGCTGTAAATCTTGAAAAGGAATAAAAATGAATAATGTAGAAAATAAAAAAGTATTAATAATAGGTGGAACTTCTGGATTTGGTTTAGAAAGTTGTAAAACATTACTTTCTAAAGGTGCAAACGTAATAATAACTGGACGTGACAAAGATAAATTAGAAAATGTAGTAAAAGAGTTAAAAACTATTAATAAAAATATTGAAGGAAAAGTTTTAGATGCATCAAAAGAAGAGAATATAAAAAGTTTCTTTGAAGAGATTGAAAATTTTGATTATATGATTTCTATGGCTGGTGGTTTTATGGGAGGAGGTTTTTTAGATACTTCTTACGAAACTATAAAAAATGCAATTGATGAAAAACTTTTTGCAAATTTAAAAATTGCAAGATATGCTTCAAATAAAATAAATGATAATGGTTCTTTAGTATTTACAGCTGGTAGTGGTGGAAGAGCTGATAATGCCTCAGGAGCAATTATAGGAAATGAATCTATTAGTACAATGGTGCGAGGTTTAGCTGTTGAGTTATCAAAAAGAAAAATAAGAGTAAATGCAGTTGCTCCAACTTGGACAAAAACACCATTATGGAGAAATATGAATAAAGATGAAGTTAAAGGTATTGAAGAGTATTTTTCAAATACAATTCCTCTTGGAAGAACTGCAACTATTGAAGAGGTATCTTCTGCATATATTTTCTTGATAGAAAATAGTTTTATAAATGGTCAAACATTAAAAATTGATGGTGGATTAACACTTTTATAAATTTTATTGATTGCTTTTACATATAGTTCTTTTAGGTATATTTTTGGTATTCTAATTTATATAATTTAGTATTTTATTAGAATAAGCAATGAAATAAAAGGAATGAAATGAAGTATTTTGGTTTTAATTTAAAATTAGTAGTTTCAATTTTTGTAGTTTTACTATTTTTTGCTTCAAATTCAATTTTAGCTAGAATGGCTATTTCTACACAAAATATAGATGCATTCTCTTTTACTTTTTTGAGAATTGCATCTGCTATGTTTATTCTTTTCACTATATATTTTTATAAAAATAGAAATTTTAAAATAGGATTAAAATCTAACTATCTTAGTGGATTTATGTTTTTTTTATATGCTATTTGTTTTTCATATTCATATATAAATATGCTTGCAGGTATTGGAACTTTGATTTTATTTGCAGTTGTTCAATTAACTATGATTATTTTGGCTTTGTTTTTTAATGAAAAATTAACTTTTAATAAAATTATTGGAATACTCATAGCTTTTTGTGGATTAGCATATCTTTTATATCCCAAAGATGATTTTTCTATCTCATATTTTCATACTTTTCTGATGTTTTTATCAGGAATTGGTTGGGCAGTATTTAGTGTTCTTGGAAAAAAATCAAAAGACACAATTTTAAATGCTACAGATAGTTTTTTTAAAGCTTTTATTTTTACTATGATTTTTGCTATTTTTTATTTAACTTTTTTTGAAAATAGTATTAAAATAAATCTTGCTACTTTTATTATGGCAACTATTTCAGGTTCTATTACAACTGCTTTTGGAGTATTTCTTTTGTATGCAATTTTACCTAAAATAGAGATTATGACAGCGAGCATTATTCAGTTATTAGTACCAATAATTGCTATATTTTTAAGTATTATATTCTTAAGTGAAAGTTTAAGTTTTGAACTATTTCTTTCTACTATTATAATTCTTTTTGGAATATTTATAGCTTTATATAAAAAAACAAGATAATTTCATTATCAATTCATATAAACATATAAAACAAATGGAATGTAAAATAGTGAGATTATAGTTGAAATAAAAACTGCCATTGACATTTTTTCAGGCTTCACATTTAATATTGTTGCTACAGTTACAGTATTTCCAGCAAGTGGAACAATACTAAATAAAAACATAATCATATAAAAATCTTTATCTAAAAAGTGTATAAAGTTTTTGTCAAAATATATAAATAATAAAGTTGCAACTGGCCAAAGTATAAATTTTATAATTAGTGTAAATGAAATAAATTTTATATCAAATGAGTTACTTGAACGAAACTTTTCCATTCCCATTCCTACTAACATCATTCCAAGTATTGCATATGTTCCTTTTAAGAAATCACTATAACTTAAAAACATATCTGGAATTTTTATTTCATTTAAATTTAATATTATTCCTAAGATAAACGCATAAATAACAGGAAGTTTTAAAACTTTTTTAAAACTCTCTTTTGCACTAAAATTACCTTTTGCCGTAATGTAATATCCTACAGAATTTTGATATAAAATAGAAGCTAAAATTGAAAAAATAAATATATCCACTAATTTAGGTTCTAAAAATAAAATAGCTAAAGGAATACCGATATTCCCTGTATTTCCAGTAGAAGTACTAAAAGCTAATAAATTTGCAGTGTTATCACTATATATTTTTTTAAATAAATATAGAAGAGTAAAAGCTAAAATTGTACTAAATATAAAAAATGAAATAGGTAGAAATAGTACTTGTAAATTGAGTTTTACACTTACTGTAGCATTAAAAACTATTAATGGAGCTAAAATAAAAAGTAAAATTTTTGCAATAGTTTCTTTATCGCATTTAAGTTTATAAGTGCTTATAAATCCTAAAAAAACACTAAAATAAAGAGGAATAATTTTTCCTAAAAGAGTAAAAAAGACAGACATCAAGATAACCTTATATAAATTATTTGTTAGTATATACAATCATAATATATAATGTCAAATAATGAAAAAGATTAAATTAGTTTATAAAACTAAGAACTTTTGTTCTTAGTTTCTTTGAATTAGATTCTTGCTTTGATGTTATTTTTATTGATAGTATCAATTAATTGAGTAAGTTTAGCAACTTTTTCTTCTTCTTCTTTGATATTATCTTCACTATGAAGTGTGAAAAGTTCCATTTTTGTATCAAGATAATTTGTAGTAAATATACCATCTTTAAAATCTTGATCTCTTACGATTTCTCTATGTAAAGGAATATTTGTAGGGAAACCTTCAATATAAAACTCATCTAAAGCTCTTTTTGCTTTTTTAACAGCACCTTCCCAATCTAAAGCCCAAACGATAAGTTTTCCAACCATAGAATCATAGTTCGGTGGAACTTTGTATCCTGTATAAAGTGCAGAGTCAAGTCTTACTCCTGGACCACCTGGAGTTAAATATTTACTAACTGTTCCAACTGATGGCATAAATCCTTTTTGTGGATTTTCAGCATTGATTCTGAATTCTATTGAATATCCTCTAAAGTTAATCTCTTCTTGTAAGAATATCATCTTATCACCTTCAGCAATTTGAATCATTCTTTGAATAATATCAACTCCTGTGATAGTTTCAGTTACTGGATGTTCAACTTGAACTCTTGTATTCATCTCAATAAAATAGATGTTGTCATCTGGATCAAGTAAAAATTCAACTGTTCCAACACTTTCATAACCAAGTTTGAACATAGCTTTTGTAGCGATTCTATATAACTCTTTTCTAGCTTCATTATTTAATCTTGGAGAAGGAGCAATTTCAATAACTTTTTGGTGTCTTCTTTGAATAGAACAATCTCTTTCACCTAAATGAAGAACGTTTCCATATTTATCTGCAATAACTTGAATTTCTATATGTCTTGGATTTTCAACATATTTTTCAATAAATGCTTCACCACGACCAAAATATTTTTTAGCTTCATTTGAGGCACTTTCAAATAGTTCTTTGAAGTCTTTTTCTTCTCTTACTATTCTCATTCCTCTTCCTCCACCACCAAATGCAGCTTTGATGATAACTGGGAAACCAATTTGTTTTGCTATTTTAGCACCTTCTTCAATATCAATGATTGGTTCATCAGTACCTTCAAGAACAGGAACACCAACTTTTTTCATAGCTACTTTTGATGCCATTTTATCACCGAAAAGTTCTATGTGTTCAGGTTTTGGACCAATAAAAATAATTCCATTTTCTTCACAAGCTCTTGCAAAATCTGCATTTTCACTTAAAAAACCATATCCTGGGTGAATTGCATCACATTCTGCTTTTTTTGCAATTGAGATAATCTTACTGTAATCAAGATATGCTTGAACAACATCTCCCATAATTGGGTAACATTCGTCTGCTTTTCTTACCCAAATTCCTTCAACATCAACTTCTGAAAATATCGCAACACTCTTTATCTCAAGCTCTTTACAAGCTCTAATAATTCTCAGTGCAATCTCTCCTCTATTTGCAATAAGTACTTTTTGAATTTTTTTCATTTATCTATACCCTTAATTTTTAATATTTGAAATTGTAGAGTTTTTTTTAAATAATTTCTTTTTAATTATTGCTAATTTTATAGTTGGATATTGCTAATTTATAAAATTTATCTTATTAATCAAAGTAAGAATTTTTATTTTGAGTTATTTAAAAGTAAAAAAATAAAGTGTAATTATGTTAGTAAAAAAGTAATTTTAAGTGTAGAATTATTAGTTTATATAAATATGAGACATAAGGCTACAATAAGGTTAAAAACCTATTGCAGCTCCGCTAACTCCCATTATCTCTTTTGCATCTTCACTCATCATTGAAGGGTCCCAAACAGGTTCAAATACAAGATTTACTTTTACTTCATCTACTTCATCTACAGCCATTGTTACATATCTTACTTGTTCTAGTAAACTATCTGCAACAGGACAAGTTGGACTTGTAAGTGTCATATCTATCTCGCAATATAAATAATTACTTCTCTCTTCAAGATTTATTTCATATATTAATCCAAGATTGTAAACATCTGCTGGAATTTCTGGGTCATATACTTTTTTTAAATTTTCTATTATTTTTTCTTTTACATTCTCTAAATCAAAAACTTTATCTTCCATTTTAAATCCTTAAGCTTTTAAAGCATACTCTTTTATTTTTTTTATCATTCCAATAACTCCACTTTGTCTATTTGGAGTTATAACTTCACTTAAATTTAGTTCATGAACTATGTCCATATCAACATCTTTTAATTCTTGTATAGTTGAACCAGAAAAAATTTGAAGTATCATATAAACTAAACCTTTTACTATTATTGCATCACTTGTTCCGTAAAAATATAATTTTCCATCTTTATTTTCACAAGTTAACCAAACTTGAGAAGTACAACCATGAACTATATTTTCAGGAGTTTTATCTTTTTCATCAAACTCTTCTAACTTTTTACCTAAATCTATAATATATTCATATTTTGCTAGTTCATCATCAAAAAAATCTAAATCATCTTTTATCTCTTCAACTCTTTGTTCTATTGTACTCATATCAATCCCTTAACATATTCAAAGCTTTTTTTAGTGCAGTTATAAGATTATCAACATCTACATAATCATTATAAAAAGAGATACTAACTCTTATTGTTCCTTTTATTCCAAGTTTTTTCATAATTGGTTGAGCACAGTGATGACCAACTCTTACTGCAATTTTCATCTTATCTAAAAGTATTCCAATATCATCGTGAACTATACCTTTGAAATTGAAACTTCTACTTCCTACACAATTTTCTAAATCATTATAAAATACAATATCAGGAAGTTTTGCTAACTCTTCATCTAAATATTTAAAAACATTATGTTCTATACTTTGTATATTTTCATATTTTACATAATTTAAGTATTCTAAAGCTTTTCCAAATCCTATAACACCAGCTATATTTTGAGTTCCTGCTTCAAATTTATAAGGAGAATCAAGTAAAGTTGAACCACTAAAATCAACTTCGTGAATAGTTGCTCCTCCTGTTTGATATGGTTTTACATCTTTTAGATATTTTTCTTTTATATAAATTGCTCCAACTCCTGTTGGTGCAAAAGTTTTGTGTCCTGAAATTGCAAAAAAATCAACATCAAGTGCTTGTACATCAATACTTGTATGAGCTAAACTTTGAGCACCATCAATCATAACTACCGCACCATAAGAGTGTGCAAGTTTTGTAATAGCTTCTATATCATGGATTTTTCCAAAAGCATTTGAAATATGCGTGATACTTACAAAAGCATTTGGCTTTGCTTTTAAAAGTTCTTCAAAATGATTCATATCAAAATTTAAGTTATCATCACAATTTACAACTTCAAGTCCCAAACCTAAAGTTCTTCCTTGCATATGCCAAGGAACAATATTTGAGTGGTGTTCTAAACTTGAAATTATTACAGTCTTAAAATCTTTTGCAAATGAAGTTGCTATAAAATTTAAAGATTCTGTAACACCTTTTGTGAAGATGATTTCTTCTTTTTTAGAAGCATTAATAAACTCTTTTAATATTTTTCTAGTTTTTTCAAACTCTAAAGTTGCTTTGTTTGCATCACCAAAGTTACTTCTATGTGTATTTGAACAATAGTGCTCATAATACTCAACTTGCGAATCAATAACACTTTTAGGTTTTTGTGTTGTTGCTCCATTGTCTAAATATGTAGTTTTCGAATTTTGAAAATATGGAAAATCATTTTTAAACATATTTTTCCTTTTTATAGTTTTCTATAAATTCTTTTATTTTTTCATCTTTTATATTATCTTTGATTGAACTTTCAAATGCATTAAGAAGCATATCATAAGCTTTTTCTTTTCTAATTCCTCTTGATTGAAGATATAAAAGTTGTTCTTCATTTAAAGTTCCAGTTGTTGCTCCATGACTTGCTTCTAGTTCATCTATATATATTTCAAGATGAGGTTGTGCAAAAATAGTTGCATCATCACTTAATAAAATTGTATTACAATTTTGAAATGCTTTTGTAAATTGAGCATTTTGATTTACAATAGATTTTATTTTTATAACAGCTCTTGATTTATCTTTTAAACTATTTTTATAATTTACAAAACTTGTTGAATTTTTCTCATTATGAATAGTTTTTACTAAAGTTGAAGTATTAGAACTATCTTTTAGTTTTGTTAAACCATTTAATTCATAATTTATAAACTCTTTATTTATGATATTTTCAAAGCTATTTACTATAAATCCTTCTCCAAACTCAAAATTTGAGATTTCAAGATTTGAATTTTCATTTTGTTCACAAGAAGTAGCAAAAATCATAGAATTTGATAAATCTATATCTTGAATTTTTACATACTCTAAAGAAGCATTTTTTTCTAAAACTATATTTCTATTAACTGCAAAACAAGAGTTATTTGAACTATTTACAAAAAGTTCGATAATAGAAGCTTTGATATTTTCTTTTACTTCGATTCTAAGAGAATTTGTAAAAAAAGTTTCATCTTCTTTCATGTTATGAATTAAAATAATTGGTTCATTTATAGCTTTGTCTATAACTAAAACTTTTTGGTTTTCATCAAAGTTTTTTACAATAGAAAATAAAATTGATTCATAAGAGTTTTCATCTTTTATTGTCTTTAGATTTTTATCAAATTCAAAATTTTTAACATTTTTAAAATCATAAGAGAATAGGGCTTCAAAATTTATTTTTAAAAACTCTTCATCTCTTTTTTTTGGAAGAGTGATTGTTTTTATTTCATCTATTTTCATCTTTTATTCCTATTGCTTCATAACCTTTTTCATCTAGTTCTAAAGCTAAGTTATAATCTCCTGTTTTTGCTATTTTTCCATCATTTAAAATATGAACAAAATCTGGTTTTATTAATTCAATTAATCTATCATAGTGAGTAATCATCAAAATAGAACGTTTTCCATCAAGCATAGAATTTATAACATTTGCAACAGTTTTGATAGCATCAACATCAAGTCCACTATCGATTTCGTCAAGCATAATCAAATCAGGTTGCAACATAAGAAGTTGAACTAACTCATTTCTTTTCTTTTCTCCACCACTAAAACCATCATTTAAATCTCTTTGTAGAAGTTTTCTATCTATATTAAATTTTGCTGTTTCTTCTTTTATATGTTTTAAAAACTCCATTGCATCAATTGGTTCTAATCCTTGGTAAACTCTTTTTTCATTTAAAGCTGTTTTTAAAAAATAGCTATTATTTACTCCTGGAACTTCAACTGGACTTTGAAAGCTCATAAAAATACCTTCATTTGCTCTTTGTGCAACATCCATTTCAAGTAAGTTTTTATTTTTATAAGTGATTTTTCCTTCATTTACAACACAGTCATAATGAGCACTTAAAGTTTTTACCAAAGTTGATTTTCCTGCACCATTTGTTCCCATAAGAACATGAACTTCACCTTCATTTATCTCTAAATTTAGACCTTTTAAAATCTCTTTATCTTTTATACTAACTTTTAAATCTTCAATTTTTAATAATAATTTTTTACTCATAATTTACCCCACACTTCCTTCAAGTGATATATTTAATAACTCTTTTGCCTCAGCAGCAAACTCCATTGGTAACTCTTTTAAAACCTCTTTACAAAAACCATTCACTATCATAGCTATCGCATTTTCTTCATCAATTCCTCTTTGATTTAAGTAAAAAAGTTGTTCATCAGATATTTTTGAAGTTGTTGCTTCATGCTCTATATTTGCACTACTATTTCTTATTTCATGATATGGATATGTATGAGCTTGACATTTGTGTCCTATTAAAAGTGAGTCACATTCAGATATATTTCTTGCATTTTGTGCATTTTTTCCAACTTTTACAAGTCCTCTATATCCATTTATTCCATGCATTGCTGAAATACCTTTTGAAATAATAGTTGATTTTGTATTTTTTCCAAGATGAATCATTTTTGTTCCAGTATCTGCTTGTTGAGATTTTGAAGCAATAGCAACTGAATAAAACTCTCCAACACTATTATCTCCTTGAAGTACACAAGATGGATATTTCCAAGTTATTGCACTTCCAGTTTCAACTTGTGTCCAAGATATTTTTGAATTATCTCCTTTACACAAACCTCTTTTAGTAACAAAATTTAATATTCCACCTTTTCCTTTATCATCTCCTGGAAACCAGTTTTGAATAGTTGAATATTTTATATGAGCATTTTTTAATGCACATAATTCAACAACTGCTGCGTGAAGTTGTCTTTCATCTCTTGTTGGAGCAGAACAACCTTCATTATAAGATACATAACTATTTTCATCACAGATTATTAAAGTTCTTTCAAATTGTCCTGTATTTAAAGCATTTATTCTAAAATAAGTTGAAAGTTCCATTGGACATCTTGTATTTGGTGGAATATATACAAAACTTCCATCTGTAAATACTGCACTATTTAAACAGGAAAAATAATTATCAACAGTTGGAACAACACTTGCTAAATAATTTTTTACAAGTTCTGGATATTTGTGTGCTGCTTCACTAATTGAACAAAATATAATTCCTAATTTTTCAAGTTCTTCTTGATAAGTTGTTTTTACAGAAACTGAATCAAATACTGCATCAACTGCAACACCAGCTAACTGTTTTTGCTCTTCAAGTGGAATTCCAAGTTTCTCATAAGTTTTTAAAATTTCTGGGTCAACTTCATCAAGTGAATTCAAAGCTCTTTTAGGTGCTGAATAATAAGCTATATCTTGGTAATCAATTTTTGGATATTTTAAGTTCGCCCAAGTTGGCTCTTCCATTTTTAACCATTTTTCATAAGCCTTTAATCTAAAATCTAAAAGCCAAGAAGGTTCATCCTTTTTTGCACTAATTGCTCTTATAACATCTTCATTTAAACCTTTTTCAAAAGTATCACTTTGAACTAAAGTTTCAAATCCTAATTTATATTCTTTGTTTATTACGTCATGTATTTGTTGATTGTCACTCATGACTGCTCCATCTAGTTTTTTAAATAAGACAAAAATTATCCTATTTGGAATATTATCATATTTAGTATACAATGTAAAGGCATATAATTCAATAAATCTTAAAAAATTAATGCTATTGATGATAAAATATCATCTTACTTTAATTAAGTAGTTAATTAAGACAAAATTTATCCTATTTTAAATAGAATACAAGAAAATTTTTTAACATAGTATATTAGGAATTATAAGAATGGAAGTTTATTTAGATAATAATGCAACAACAATGGTTGATCCAAAGGTTTATGAAGAGATGAAACCATTTTTTTGCGATATTTACGGAAATCCAAACTCTTTACATAAATTTGGAGCAGGAACTCACCCTAAAATGGTTGAGGCTTTAAATTTTTTATATGAAGGTATAAATGCTGCTGATGAAGATGATATTATTGTTACAGCAAATGCAACAGAAAGCAATAATGCAGTTTTAAAAGGTATTTGGATAGATAAAATTTTAAATGGTGATAAAAAACATATAATAACAAGCGAAGTTGAACATCCATCAATTACAGCTGTTTGTAGATTTTTAGAAAAACAAGGTGTTAAAGTTACATATTTAAAAGTTAATGAAGAGGGTATTTTAGATGCAAATGCAGTAAAAAATGCTATAAAAGAAGATACAGCTTTAGTTTCAATAATGTGGGCAAACAATGAAACGGGAAAAATTTTCCCAATAAAAGAGATTGGTATGATTTGTAAAGAAGCTGGAATTCCTTTTCATACTGATGCAACTCAGGCTATTGGAAAAATAGTAGTTGATGTTCAAGATGTAAATGTAGATTATTTATCTTTTTCTGCTCATAAGTTTCATGGACCAAAAGGTGTTGGTGGATTATATGTAAGAAAAGGATACTCTTTAACTCCATTGTTACATGGGGGAGAACAAATGGGTGGTTTTAGAGCGGGAACAGTTGATGTTGCTTCAATGGTTGGAATGGGATGGGCTATGAAATTAGCAACTTCAACAATGGCATTAGCTTATGAAAAAAATCATGTGGCAAAATTAAGAGATAAGTTAGAAACTGCAATTTTAGAAATACCTGAAACAATCGTTATTGGGGGAAAAGACAATAGAACACCAAATACTACATTAATTTCTATTAGAGGTGTTGAGGGTGAATCTATGCTTTGGGATTTAAATCAAGCAGGAATTGGTGCAAGTACTGGAAGTGCATGTGCTAGTGAAGATTTAGAAGCAAATCCTGTTATGAATGCATTTGGAAGTGATAGTGAGTTAGCTCATACAGGAGTTAGATTTAGTTTAAGTAGATTTAATACAGAAGAGCAAATTGATTATGCAATTGATGTCATCAAAAAAGCAATTACAAGACTTAGAACAATTTCAAGTTCTTATGCTTATGCACCATCATGTCATAAATCTGGTTTATAAAAATTTGAAGAATATTTAAAGGAAAAATAAATGGCAAAAAATAGTTTAATTAGTGGTTCAATTTGGGATGAATACTCAAATCAAGTTGTAAATAGAATGAATAATCCAAAACACCAAGGTGAAATCACTGAAGAAAGAGCAGCTGAACTTGGCGCAAAATTAATTGTTGCTGATTTTGGAGCTGAATCATGTGGTGATGCTGTTAGACTTTATTGGGCAGTTGATGAAAAAACGCATAAAATTTTAGAATCAAAATTTAAATCTTTTGGATGCGGTACTGCAATTGCATCTTCAGATGTTATGGCTGAACTTTGTATTGGAAAAACAGTTGATGAAGCTGTAAAAATTACAAATATTGATGTTGAATTTGCCTTAAGAGATAATCCAGAAACGCCAGCTGTTCCACCTCAAAAAATGCACTGTTCAGTTATGGCTTATGATGTTATTAAAAAAGCTGCAGCTGAATACAAGGGAGTTGATATTGACTCTTTTGAAGAAGAACAGATTGTTTGTGAGTGTGCAAGAGTTTCATTAGCAACATTAAAAGAAGTTATTAGAATAAATAATTTAAAAACAGTTGAAGAAATAACTGATTATACAAAAGCTGGAGCATTTTGTAAATCATGTATTAGACCTGGTGGACATGAAGAAAAAGATATATATTTGGTTGATATTTTAAAAGATGTAAGAGCTGAAATGGAGCAAGAAAAACTTAAAAATGCTGCGAATGCAAGTGCCTCTGGAACTATATCATTTGGTGAAATGACATTAGTTCAAAGAATAAAAGCAATTGATAGTGTTCTTGATGAAGATATTAGACCTATGCTTGTAATGGATGGTGGAAATATGGAAATTATTGATATAAAAGAAAATTTACCACACTACGATTTGTATATTAGATATTTAGGTTCGTGTTCTGGTTGTGCATCTGGAAGTACAGGAACATTATATGCAATAGAATCAGTTTTACAACAAAAAATTGATGATAATATAAGAGTTTTACCAATCTAAATAGAAGTAATAGTTTATTAAAAAAGGGGAGTTACTTTTTGTGACTTCCCTTTTTTTTATGACATTTATATTAACTGTAGATTAAGTAATTTATATTATCATATTCAATAATCTTTAAAAAAGGAATTTTAGTTGTTTACAATATATAATAATGGTACAGTTGGATTTAGAAGTACATCAGATAATTTATATAATTTACAAAATGTAGAAGAAGCTGATTCTGTAAAATTTGACCCTAAAGAAGGTCTAATACAGGATTTTTCTAGCGAATTAAATAAACAACAAAAACAAGATTTTTTAGATTCATATAAAAAAGTAGCAAATATTGATACTTTAGAGCCTGTTTACCATATAAAAGATATTATGACTAAAGATGTAGTTTATATGGATAATAAATCAACAATAGAAGATGTATATAATATCATTAAAAGTAAGAAAGTGCATCAAATTCCAATAACAGCTTTTGGTAAAAAAATAATTGGAATTGTAAATAAAAAAGTTATTTTAAATCTTTTAATGGATGATATTGAAAATGCTAAAGAAATTTTGAAAAGAAAAATAGATGATATTTATCTTCCTGAGATTATAACAGCTGAACCAGAATCTGATGTTAGAAGAGTTGTTCAAATTATGTTAGACTTAAAATTAGATGCAATCCCAATTGTTGATGAAAACGATATTTTAATGGGGATTGTTTCTAAAACTGATATTTTAAAGGCTGTTTCACATCTTCCAAAGTTACAACTTTGGTCGTAATTTATAACTCTATACCATCATCAAAAATTACTTTGTCTCTACCTTTGTTTTTTGCTTTATAAAGTAGTTTATCAGCACTAGCTTCTGCTTCCGCAAATGAGCTATATTTATTTCTAAAAGCTACACCTGCTGAAAATTCTATTTGTAATTGTTGAGTTTTATATATAAATACATGATTTTGTAGAGCTGTTTTTACTCTTTTTACATATCTTTGTATTTCAGTTTCACTTTGATAATTTATAAGTGCAACAAACTCTTCTCCTCCATATCTTGAAATGATGTCTTCTTTTCTTGTTAAGTCTTTTAAAATAGATGCAAAATTTTTCAAAATCGCATCTCCACAAGCATGACCATAAACATCATTTATATTTTTAAAATGATCAATATCTATAAAAACTATTGCAAAGTCTGAACCAAAAATAGCAAATTGTTTTTCTACTTTTTTAACTTCTTCTTGATAAGCTCTTCGATTTAATAGTGATGTTAAAAAATCAAATTGTTGTTCTTCTTTCACCAAAATAAGTTCTTTTTGTAACTCTTCAATCTGTCTATTTAAAAATTTGAATTTTTCTATATTATTTGAAAGAATTTTATTATTTTCTTTTATAGAGTTTTCAATTTTATAAATCGTATCTATAAGTTTTTTTTGAACAACTCTTAATTCTCTATGTGAAGAGTTTGAAATATTTAGACTTACTAAATCATCTTTTATTTTTGTGATTTCATCTGTTGAAGAATCACTGTCATTTAAAGTTTTATCAAAATATCTACTCATTAAAGAGGTTAATTTTACAATATCATTTGTTTTATCTCTTAAAACTTTTCTATCGGCATCAATTCTTTGGTTTGCAAATTCTTTTAATTTAAAAATAGTATTTTTATTTGTAAGTTTTTTAGGATTTTTCATAATCTCACAAATAAATCCTTCTATATTCTCTATATATTCGAAATTAATAGAAGGAGTTAAAATATCATTAAATACTTCAATTAAAGATCTTAACTCTTCGGATGTTGTTCTTTTTGTTAAAACAGCTGCTAATTTATTAAATGAATCCATTTTTAATTGACTTTTTTCATCTGTTGTCAAAGAATTTTTTATTTTATCGAAAAGTTTAAATTCATTTAATTTTACATCTAAACTATCAGCTTGTTTTTTAAACTCTATAAAATAATTTTCAGGAGTCGTCTCTAAATTCTGATTTTTTAACTCAGAAAGTGTATTTTTTGTTATCTCTTTAATATTTTCCATAAAGCAATTTAGCCTTTAAATTTATATTATAAACTTGTGTTATAATGATAACTTAATTTTTATTAGGAAAGCGAATGTCAAATCAAAATAATCAAATTTTAAAAAATACAAATGCACAAATTTTAGATGAGTTCAATGCTTCAATAATGTTTGATAAAGAACTTTATGCTCAAGATATTAGAGGTAGTATTGCTCATTCACAAATGTTAGCTCAACAAGGTATTTTAACAAGTGAAGAACAAAAAGCAATTGAAACTGGACTTTTGCAAGTTAAAAAAGAGATTGAAAGTGGCGAATTTAAATTTTCTTTAGCTTATGAAGATATTCATATGGCTGTTGAAACAAGACTTACTGAAATTATAGGAGAACCTGGGAAAAGACTTCATACTGCACGAAGTAGAAATGACCAAGTTGCAACAGATTTTAGACTTTATGTTCAGGATAAATCTTTAAGTATAAAAGAGCAATTAAAAGAATTAATTGAGACTTTTGTAAACGTTGCAAGTAAATATACAACAACTTTAATTCCAGGAATGACACATTTACAACATGCACAACCTCTTAATTTTGGTTTTCACTTATTAGCTTATGCAAATATGTTTAAAAGAGATTATGAAAGATTTGAAAGTTCTTATGATAGAAATAACTATTGTCCTTTAGGAAGTGCTGCACTTGCAGGAACTCCTCATAATATTGATAGATTTTCAAGCAGTGAAAAGTTAGGATTTATTTCTCCAACTTTACATGCAATGGATACTGTTTCAGATAGAGATTTTGCTTTAGAAATTTTATTTAATATAAGTACCACAATGATGCATATTAGTAGAATTTCAGAAGAATTAATATTATGGTCATCTTATGAGTTCCAATTTGTAAGAATGAGTGATGAATATGCAACAACAAGCTCAATTATGCCACAAAAGAAAAATCCTGATGTTCCAGAACTTTTAAGAGGAAAAACAGGTCGAGTTTATGGAAACTTAATTTCACTTTTAACTGTAATGAAAGGTTTACCATTAGCTTACAATAAAGATACTCAAGAAGATAAAGAGGGAGTTTTTGATTCAGTTAAAACTGTTGAAATTTCAATTTCAATTTTAAATGAAGTTATAAAAACTATGATTGTAAATGTTGAGAAAATGGAACAAGCTTCTAAAATAGGGCATTTAACAGCAACAGATTTAGCTGATTATTTAGTTCAAAAACAAAATATGCCATTTAGAACTGCTTATTATATTACAAAAGATGTTGTGTCTCTTGCAAATACATTAAATAAAGATATTAGTGAATTAAACATAGATGAAATTAGAAAAGCAAA
Source organism: Arcobacter lacus (assembly GCF_003063295.1). Lineage (NCBI taxonomy): Bacteria > Pseudomonadati > Campylobacterota > Epsilonproteobacteria > Campylobacterales > Arcobacteraceae > Arcobacter > Arcobacter lacus. The sequence continues at coordinate 126,472 of NZ_MUXF01000001.1, read as the reverse complement.
TGATGAATTAAAAAATATAAGTGATGAAATTGTTATGTATTTAGATTTAAGAAACTCAATGAATGCAAGAAATTCATTTGGTGGAACTTCTACTATTCAAACAGAAAATCAAATAAAATATTTTGAAGAGTGGTTAAAAAAGTAAAAATGAAATAAGATGAGAAAAACTCATCTTATAAGAAATCTTTTTGTTAAATCATATAAAGTAGAAATGTCAGTTTTTCCAACAAATCCATCAACTCCAATTTGATTCATTTTTCCTCTTACTGCATCTGTTGTCATAGATGAGTTTACAATTACTGGAATATGTGAATATTTATTGTTGTTTTTAATAAATGAAGCAACCTGATAACCATCAGTTCCTGGCATTTCAATATCTGTAACTACCATTCCCACTTCTGAAGGATTTAGTTCTTCAAGTCTTGATATTAGAAGTCCACCATTTGCATAAACTTCATATCTAACTCCAGCTTTTTGGAAAAATTTCGTTAGAACTTCTCTTGCAACACCAGAATCTTCAGCTGCTAAAACTACTTTATTTGAGTGTAGTTCTTCTCCTACATATTTTCTAACATCATCATCTCCGTCATCTGTCCATTTGATGTCTCTTAAAAGTTGTTCAGCATTAAATACTGTACATAATTCATCTTTGTTATTTACTTTAACATAAGTTGTATATGTAATTTTAGAGTTTGTTTCTTCTGTATGTCTTAATTCTTGAGTTGTTTTTTCAACAATATCAAGCATATCTTTAACTAAAAAACCAATTTTTTTATGATTGAATTCACAAAAAATAATTAGTTTATATTCTTTAACATCTAATGCTCTTAATCCAAGCCAAGCGTCAAGATTTATTAAAGTTACAGGTTCACCTCTAATTGTTGCTATTCCAGCTATTATATCGGAATCTTTAGGTGTATCATTTATAGCTACTTCTTCTGTTATAATAAAAGCTTTAACTTTCGCTATATTGATTGCGTAAATATTATTATGACCAGTGTAAAATACTGCTAACTGTTGAACATTTCTCAAATGACCTTGTGTCATTTGTTCAACACTACCACTAATACCGCTCATGAAAATCCTTTATTGTGTAAGTGATTTATTATATAATTTTAAAACTTTAACTAATCTTTAGCTTTTTTTATTTTTTTTAATAGTTTTTGAACTGTTACAGATGCCATCATTAAACCAAAAGAAGCAGTAACTCCTTCAAAACTTCCTTTTTCGATACATAAAGGAACTTCTGATGAAAAGATAACTTTAAACTTCTTTTTAAAGCCTTGATTTTTTAATTCAGTTCTTACTTTTTTTATAAATTGGTCGTTATAAGTATCCCAAATAGATATATATTCAAGTTTAGTAGCATCTATTCTTTTTGCTCCTCCACTTGTACTTATAACTTTTGTAAAATGTTTTTTAATCAAATGAACTTTAGGTTTTATATCATCAATTGCATCTAAAATATAATCATAAGATGAAAAATCGAAGTTATCAATCCATTCAGGAGTAACTTTTACATGAATTGGAGTAATTTCTGGATATTTTTCTTTTAATACTTCAACTTTTATTCTTCCTATATTTCCGTGGCTTCCTAATTGTCTATTCATATTTGAATCTTCATATGTATCAAAATCAACTATAGTGATATTTGTAATTCCCGTATTATATAGTGCATCAAGAGCAAAACTACCAACTCCTCCAACACCAAATAGTATTAATTTCACATCTTTAAACTTATCAAATGTTTCTTGTCCAAATAGTTTTATTGTTCTATCATATTTCATACTAAACTTCTTCTTTACAAATTTTTGGCTATTATATCACAAATATATTTATTGGAGATGTGATGGAAAAGGAACCAATGACCCTAGCAGGTTATAATAAAGTAACAGCAGAATTAGATTTTTTGAAAAAAACAGAAAGACCTGAAACTGTAATTGCATTAGATGAAGCTAGACAGTTAGGCGATTTAAAAGAAAATGCCGAATATCACTCTGCAAAAGAAAAATTAAAGTTAATTGACATTCAAATTGCAGAGTTAAATGCAGTAATTTCAAAGGCAGTTATTATTGATCCAACAACTTTACCTCATGATAGAGTAAGTTTTGGGTCAACTATTGACTTAGTTGATGTCGATACAGATGAAGAATTTACTTACACAATAGTTGGTGGAGTAGAATCAAGTGCTGAAAAAGGAATGATATCTTTTAATTCACCTTTAGCAAAACAACTTATGGGAAAAGAAGCAGGTGATGAATTAAATGCAACACTTCCTGGTGGAGCTAAAACTTTTGAAATCTTAAAAGTTTATTACAAAGAGATAAGTTTATAAAGAAAATAGCCGATGAATCTTCAAATTAAAGATGAGGCTATTTTTGTAGCTGATTCTCACTTCAATCAAAAAAATCAAGAACTTTTACAATTATTAAAAAAAATTGAAAATAAAGAGATAAATATTTCTCAACTTTTTTTAATGGGTGATATTTTTGATTTTTTATCATGTGAATGTAAATATTTTATAAAACAAAATATTGAAGTTATAAATCTTTTGAACAGATTATCTAATGATTTAGAAATTATTTATTTAGAGGGAAACCACGATTTTAATCTACAAAATCTTTTTTCAAATATAAAAGTAATAAAAAGAGAGAATCAACCTTTTTTTGCAAAAATAGAAGAAAAAAAAGTTGCTTTATCCCATGGAGATAATTTTTTAGATTGGAAATATGAACTATTTTGTAAAATAATAAGAAATAGTATATTTTTAAAGTTTATGAATTTTATAGATATAAATTTTTTTATTTCAAAAAAACTTGAACAAGCTTTATTAAACAAAAATATTTGTCATAATATTTTAAATTTCGAGAACATTGTAGAAAAAAGAGTAAAAAATTATAGTGATGATATTGTTATCGAAGGACATTATCATCAAGGTAAAACTTTAATTTTTAAAAATCAAAAATATATAAATATTGCATCTCTTTGTTGTCAAAAAGAGTATTTAAGATTTAAAAATAATGAATTTTTTATTGAAAAGCTAAAGGATTAAAATTTGTCAAAATTTAAGGTAGTAAGTGATTATGAACCAAGTGGAGATCAACCAAAAGCTATAGAAGCATTAAGTAACTCAATAAAAGCTGGTAATCAATACAACACGCTTTTAGGGGTAACTGGAAGTGGGAAAACATATACAATTGCAAAAGTAATTGAGAAAACTCAAAAACCTACTCTTATTATGACACATAATAAGACTTTGGCTGCACAACTTTATAGTGAATTTAAATCATTTTTCCCAAATAATCATGTGGAATATTTCATTTCTTATTATGATTATTATCAACCTGAAGCTTATATTCCAAGAAGTGATTTATTTATAGAAAAAGATAGTTCAATAAATGATGAATTAGAAAGATTAAGACTTAGTGCAACTGCTTCACTTTTATCTTTTGATGATGTAATTGTTATTGCTTCAGTATCTGCAAACTATGGTTTAGGAAATCCAAGTGAATATAAAGCGATGGTTCAAAGAATTGAAGTAGGGTTTGAGTATTCACAAAAAGAGTTTTTATTAAAACTTGTGGAAATGGGTTATAAAAGAAATGATAAATTTTTTGATAGAGCAGATTTTAGAGTAAATGGAGATGTTATAGATATATTTCCTGCTTACTTTGAAGATGAATTTATTAGAGTTGAATTTTTTGGAGATGAGGTTGAATCAATCTCAAAACATGAATATATTACAAATTCAAGAACTAAAGATTTAAATGAAGCAATTATCTATTCAGTTAATCCATTCGTTGTAACACAAGAAAACTTAGCAAATGCTGTTAAGCAAATAGAAGAAGAACTTGATGATAGATTAGAGTTTTTTCAAAAAGAACAAAAATTAGTAGAGTATCAAAGACTAAAACAAAGAGTTGAATTTGATTTAGAGATGATTGAAGGAACAGGAATGTGCAAAGGAATTGAAAACTATGCACGACATTTAACTGGATTAAAACCTGGTGAAACTCCTTATTCATTACTTGATTATTTTGAACAAATGGGAAAAGATTTTTTACTTGTTGTTGATGAATCTCATGTATCTTTACCACAGTTTCGAGGAATGCATGCAGCTGATAGAAGCCGAAAAGAAGTTTTAGTTGAATATGGATTTAGACTTCCAAGTGCTTTGGATAATAGACCACTAAAATTTGATGAATTTATAAAAAAAGCACCACATTATGTATTTGTAAGTGCAACACCAAATGAACTAGAACTTGAAATGAGTTCTGTTGTTGCTGAACAAATTATAAGACCAACAGGATTACTTGATCCAATAATTGACATTATAGATAGTGAATTTCAAGTTGAAAAACTTCACGATGAGATAAAAAAAGTAATTGCTAAAAATGAAAGAGTTTTAGTTACCGTTTTGACGAAAAAAATGGCAGAAGAGTTAGCAAGTTATTATGCTGATTTAGGAATAAAAGTAAAATATATGCACTCTGAAATTGATGCAATTGAAAGAAATCAAATCATAAGAGAGTTAAGACTTGGAACTTTTGATGTTTTAATTGGAATTAACCTCTTAAGAGAAGGTTTGGATATCCCAGAAACTTCACTTGTTGCAATACTTGATGCAGATAAAGAAGGATTTTTAAGAAGTAGAACTTCACTTATTCAAACAATTGGACGAGCTGCTAGAAATGAAAATGGAAGAGTTATTTTATTTGCAAAAAAAGTAACAGATTCTATGCAGTTTGCAATTGATGAAACAAATAGAAGAAGAAAACTTCAAGAAGATTTCAATATTGAACACAATATCACTCCAAAATCTACAAAAAGAAAACTTGATGAAAATCTAAAACTTGAAGAGTATGATGATGTAGCTTGGAAAAAACAAAAACTAGAAAAAATGCCAGCTAGTGAACGTAAAAAAATCTTAATTGAATTAAATAAACAGATGAAAAAAGCTGCAAGTGATTTGAACTTTGAAGAGGCAATTAGATTAAGAGATGAAATAGCTAAGATTAAGGATATGTAAAAGTAAAAAAGTAAAAGTTAGGCTGGTTTAAAGCCACTTTTACTTTTACAAATATGTGGGAAATAGCATTTGTCACATTCTGGTTTTACAGCTTTACAAATATATCTTCCAAATAAAACCATTGCTTGATGAAAAATATGTAAATCACCTTTTAATTTTTTTACCAAATCAGCTTCTGTTAGTGTTACATTTTTAGCATCACTTAGTCCCAATCTATGAGAAACTCTAAAAACATGAGTATCAACAGCCATTACATTTGCTCCCTCAAACTCAATCATAAAAACATTTGCTGTTTTATTTCCAACACCTGCTAGTTTCATCAACTCTTTTTGATTGTGGGGAATATTTCCATCATAATTCATCATAACACTTTGTGCCATTTTTATGATATTTGTTGCTTTATTATTGAAAAAAGAGCAACTTTTTAGTAACTCTTTAACATCAGCTAAATCGGCAACTGCTAACTCTTTTGCACTTGGATATTTTTCAAATAGGGCTGGAGTTATGATATTAACTCTTTTATCTGTACATTGTGCACTTAAAATAATTGCTATTAATAACTCATAATCATTTGTATAATTTAACTCTGTAACAGCTTCGCTATAATGTTCCAAAAAGGCTAGTTTGATTATTTCTATATCTTGTTTTGTTGCTTTTTTCATTCTATTTTTCTATACACTCTTCTTTTAAATTACTGAAATCTTTAAAGATAAACTCTTTTTGAATTTTATTTATTTCAACATTATTAACTGTGCATAAAAACTCTTTATTATCTTTTTTTACTAAATATGTAAATTTATAAATAAACTTATCTTTTGAAGTAACAACCTTATTATTTAAAAGTTCATATTCTAAACCTTCAATTAAAACATTATTTTCTTTTTCATATTTTACTTTAAACATTTTAGGGAAAAAACTCTCTTGAGATTTTTCATACCAAATAAAACCAATAGTTGTAAAAATAGTAATTAGTAAAAAAATTATGAATTCTTTTTTTTCAAATCTATCATTTATTTTGTAGATTAATACTGTAATAATTACAATAAAAATAGCAATACCAATAATAATTTGCATATATTTATTCCTCTTTTATTTATTTTTATTATATCAAAGCTTTGTAAAAAGCTTCTAAAGGCGCTCTTTTATGAAATTTTTTTATATCTATTTAACACTAAATTAACACCTCTTTGCAATACTTACATAAATTTTATACGTAGAAGGAAAATTTATGAAAAAAATTATCTCTTTGTCTCTTATTGCAACTGCTATATTGGGTGCAAATGAAACTACAACTTTAAAAGACATAAATGTAGTTGAAAAAGCAAATTCAGAGCTTATAAAAGATATTAGTAATGAAGAATTAAAAAGTGCAGATTTAGCTGATGCTTTGATGAAAAATTCTCCTAATATTTCTATTGTAAGAAGAAATGGTATAGCAAATGACATTATTTTAAGGGGACAAAAAAAGGATAATATCAATATTTTAATTGATGGTGCAAAAATTTATGGAGCTTGTCCAAATAGAATGGATCCACCAACTTCTCATATTGTTACAAATAATATAGAGAGTGTAAAAATTATTGAAGGTCCTTATGATGTTGAAAACTTTGGAACTTTAAGTGGATTAGTAAAAGTTGATACAGTTGAACCAAAAGAGGGATTTAATGGGGAAATAAATCTAAATGCAGGAAGTTTTGGATATAAAAAAGCTAGTACAACAATCAGTGGAGGAAATGATTTTGTAAAAGCTTTAATTTCAGCATCAACTGAAAAAGGTGAACAATACAAAGATGGAAATGGTGATAACTTCTTACAACAACAAATAAAAAGAGGAGTTCCAAAAGTACAACAATATACGAATAAAGACTTAGATGGTTTTGAGAAAAAGAGTGTTTTATCAAAACTTCAATTTAATCTTACAGATGACCAAGATTTAAGACTATCATATACAGCAAATAGAAGTGATGGTATTTTATATCCAGCAGGTCCAATGGATGCTGATTATGATGATAGTGATATTTATACTTTAGGATATACAATTAGAGAATTAGGAAGTTTATCAAAACAGCTTGATTTAGACTACTATTATTCAAAAGTGGATCATCCTATGAGCACAAAAGAGAGAAACTTTTTCTTAAATTCGAATGCTATGATGAGAAATATGTATATGACAAATCATCTAAAAACTTCTGTTTGGGGAACAACAGTTAAAAACTCTTTAGATGTTGGAGACTCTTTAGTTACAGTTGGACTTGATACTAGCGTTAGAAATTGGCGAGGAGGTATGTATAGTACAAACATAAATACTGGTGTAACTACGCCAAGCGATACTAATCGTATGTACTCTACAGATACAACAAATAAAGCTGTATTTACAAAAATTGAAAAATCATTTGGTGCTTTAGATTTAGAAGCAGGAATTAGATATGACTATACAGATATAGAAACTCAAAGACCAAATGTAGATGATAATAAATATTCAAGTTTAAATGGATATGTTTTTGGTGCATATAATATAGATGATGAAAGTAAAGTTTTTGCTGGTATTGGAAAATCTTCAAGAGTTCCAGATGCTAGAGAACTTTATCAACAAACAACAGCTTCAAATCCGAATTTAGAAGATACAAAAAACTATGAAGCAGATTTAGGATTTGAAAAAACGATTGGAAGTTTTTTTATAAAACCAAAAATATTTTATTCAGAGTTAAAAGATTATATTTATAACAGTGGTTCATTTGAAAATATTGATGCAAAAATTTATGGATTTGACGTTAGTGGATTTTATTATTTAACGCAAGATTTATCTTTTGATTATGGAGTTGCTTACTTAAAAGGTAAAAAAGATGGGAAATATACAGGAAATGATAAAGATTTAGCAGAAATTCCACCATTAAAAGCAAATTTTGCAATAAATTATGAATATGCAAAATCTAAATTTAAAGCAGAAGTAATTGCTGTTGATAGATGGGATAGTTATGATGCAAGTGCAAAAGAACAAGAACTTGCTGGATATGCAGTAGTAAATTTAAAATATACTCAAGCACTGTTTAAACATTTTGAAGTAACTTTAGGAGTTGATAATTTATTTGATAAAGTTTACAACTCTACAAATACTTATCAAGATATTACATATGTTGAAGTTGCTGGAGATAGAGTTTTATTTAATGATCCAGGAAGATATGGATACGTAAATTTAAAATATAGCTTTTAAGGCTATATTTTAAATTATTAGATTAGTTAATAAAAAATATAAAAATTAATAATAAATTAACAGAAAATTAACACCTCTTTTCTAAAATAAATTAAATTTTTAGTGAAGGAATTTATTGTGAATAGAAAGAGGATTATTTTATGTTTATCTTTATGTACAAGTTTACTCTTATCAGAAGAGAAAACTACTGAAAAAAAAGAGACTACAGTTTTAGAGAAAATAGAAGTTGTTTCTATTGTTGAATCTGACAATCCATTAAAAGTTATAACAGACCCTAAAAATCCAATTCAACCAATTCCAGCTAGTGATGGAGCTGATTTTTTGAAAAATATACCAGGTTTTTCTGTTAAAAGAAAAGGTGGAACAGATGGAGATCCAATATTTAGAGGAATGTCTGGTTCTAAACTTGGAATATTCTCAGATGGACAAGAGGTATATGGAGGATGTGGAGGAAGAATGGATCCTCCTACTGCATATATTTTCCCTGAATCTTACGATAGTGTAGTTATTACAAAAGGTCCTCAAACTGTATTAGCAGGTTCTGGTTTTTCTGCTGGTGTAGTGCAATTTGAAAAAAATCCTAAATATTATTCTACACCAGATTATGATATATATTCTTCTTTTAAACAAGGAAGTTTTGGAAGAAGTGATCAATTTATTGATATTAGTGGAGGAGCACCTTTAGGATACGCTCAGTTAATTGCAACTCGTTCACATTCAAATGATTATAAAGATGGTAAAGGTGATATTGTAGATTCAGAATATACAAGATGGAATACAAGTCTTACTTTAGGATATACACCTACAGATGATACTACTTTTGAAATTTCAGGTTCAAAAGGTGATGGTGAAGCAAAATACGCTGATAGAACAATGGATGCTTCAAAATTACTTAGAGAAAATATAGCATTAAAAGTAATAAAATATAATCTTGCAAAAAATGTAGAAAAAGTTGAAATGCAAGTTTATAGAAACTATGTAGATCATATCATGGATAATTATTCATTAAGAGAAGCTCCTATTAGTGCCATGACTGGTAAAAAAGCATATTCTGCTATGAATCCAGATAGAACAACGATTGGAGGAAACTTAAAAGTTACTACTGAGATACCATCTCTTTTATTGACAAATGTATCTGGTATAGATTTTAAAGAAGATGAACATACTACAAGAAGTGCTATGATGAAAACATCTTCTTCAATAGCGGATAGTGATATGCTTTCTGCTCCAAGACAAACAGATTTTGATTTTTCTCAAGTTGGATTTTTTAATGAATCTACAATTGATATAAATGAAGATAATAGAATTGTTGCTGGACTTAGATTAGATAAACATGAAGTAACAGATAAAAGAACAAAACTTGGAATGTTGATTTACAACAATCCAAATTATAATCAAACAGATAAAGATACTTTGCCAAGTGGATTTATAAGATATGAAAAAGATATTCCAGATTATGGTTTAAAAACATATATCGGATTTGGACACTCTGAAAGATTTGCTGATTATTGGGAAAGAACAAAATATAACCTTGAAGGTATAAATAATTCAAATAAAGCAAATCCAAATGCGATAACTTCAATAGATATTCCAGAACCTGAAAAAACAAATCAAATTGATATTGGTGCTAGTTGGACAAGTGGTGATTTAACAACTTCAGCTTCTATGTTTTATAGTAAAGTTGATGACTATATTTTAAATAGATGGTTTGATGAAAATGGAAATACAATGACTGTTCCATATGGTATGGGAACAACATCTTATACATCAGTTTATAATATTGATGCAACTATCTATGGTGGAGAATTAAGTGCAAGTTACCAAATAACAAGTGATTATAAAATTATAGGATCATTAACACATGTTGTTGGAAGAAATGATACAGAGGATAAACCTTTAGCACAACAACCACCTCTTGAAGGTAAAATATCTGCTATGTATGATAATGGAAAATATTCAGCTGGAATTCTTGCAAGATTTATTTCAAAACAAGATAGATATGATATTGGAGCTGGAAGTATAGTTATGAATGGTGTTGACAAAGGTGAAACTCCAGGTGCTTCAATCTTCTCTATAAATGGTGGATATAAATATAATAAAAATGTTTCACTTAATTTTGGAGTTGATAACTTATTTGACAAAGCATATATGGAACACTTAAGTAATTCAGATGTTTCAAGTGCTACAACTTTTATGGCTCAAGAGAGAATATATGAACCAGGGAGAAATTTTTGGTTTGAATTAAAAACTAAATTTTAAATTTTATTATTCCAGATAAACTAAAAATAGTTAGTTTTCTGGAATAAACTCTTTTAAAATTCTCTGTGTATTTAATCTTGGTAAATCACCATAAATATTTATAAATCTATCTATTAACTCTTTTTCGTACTCTTGATAATCGAAAGTTTTTATTATTCTGAAGTATATTTTTTCATTTTCTTTTATAAAATTTTTAATATTATTTGTATGTGCGGTTTTTGAAGTATATGTTTTTAATCTTTTTTTTAAATTATTTGATGAACCAATATAAATGACTTTATTTTCTGCAAATGGATAAAAATTTTTTTCATTAGATGATAGTTCATAAACACCTTTTAAATTATTTTCTAAAGTTGAAATATTTTCTTTATTCAAAATCTTTCTTTTATTATTAAAATTATTGAAGTTTAATGTTAGTTTTTTTTCTTCATTTCTTTTTATTCTGGGAATTAAATATTTATTTCTGATATCACAAACAGTTCGTCTTGATATTTTTATATTATACAATTCAAATAATAGTTTTGATATTTCTAAATCATTTTCTAAAACTTTTTTTGAATTTAATAAGATTTTTATATAAACAGAATAAATAAAAGTTTTTTTAGGAAATAGATGATTTAATTTATAAATATAACTATCTTGTGCATAATTTATATTGTTTAAAATCTTTGATAAAATAGATAAATCTAAGTAAGAATTATATTCTTTTATATAAGATTTTATAAATATCTTTCTATCTAAAAAAATTATATTTGGATAGTGACCTGTGTCTAAAAATAATTTTTGTGATGAAAATAACAATGTTGCTAAATTAAATAAAGTTTCATGTTTTATATTTATATTTAATAGCTTTAGGTGATAATTGTTTTTGATTGTTTCTTGATATTCAAACTTTAGTAAAAAGAGTTTATAAAAATATATTTTTTCTTTATTGTATATAAAATAACAATTTTTTGGTTCTTGAGAGAAATAGTCTTTTGATAAAACTTTTACTCTAATATTCTTATTTTTACAATTCTCTTTAAACCAACTGCTAGATAAAATATCTTTTTTTAAATAATTTAAATAATTTTTTAAACTCATTGTATAAAGTTTATTTGTAAGTAAATAAAATGGAATTTTTTTCATTTTTTGTTCTGATAAAAAATAGGTGATTTAAAGTAATTAATAAACATAAGAATGGAATCCTATCTAAAAACATATTAAATAAGCTTAAGAAAATAATTTTTAAATGGTATCTTTATATAAATAAATGAAAGTAGTAAATAATAAATAATATTGATAATGAAAATATACAATAAACAATAAATATTAATAAATAATTTATATTAAATGGTTATTTTTAAGCTAAATACAAATATTCTTATTTGAGATACTTATATTATTTATTTTAGTTCTTATAAATATATCTTTAAAATATAAATTATGTAAAATATAAAATAATTAATATATATTTCTCATATTTACCATAAAATAAGCTTTATTTAAATAATATACTAACTTCGAAATAAATAATAATTTTTATAACATGATGCATATAATTATTATTATGAATAAATAAATTCTTATTTTTCTTTATTATAGTGTAAATATTCATATTTATAATTATAAATATAAAATGAAAAGAATTAAATAAATAATTTTATTGTACTGAAATATATTACACAAGGAACAAAAAATGGATAATATTTATAATTTGTTGATTATAAGTATAAAAAATATAGAAAAAGAATGTGATAAACATAAAAATAAAGATGAATATTTTTTAAAAAAAAGAGTTTTGAAAGATGTTATGGCTCATCTACATGAAATTAGAAGAAAAATACAAGATAATTTGGATAAAAAGATAAAGTAAAAACTAATTTGTTTTTACCTTATTCAAAATCCATTCTAACTTGAGTTTGTCCTGTTGTTCCAAATTCATTATCTATTGAACTGGCAATAGCTTTAAAATCGACTCCTTGAACTTCTTTTAGGCTTTTTAAAATCTCTTTTTTACCACTTATTAATTCTTTTGATTTTATTCCATGAGAGATAGATAAACTAGCTTCTACAAAAGCAGAAAGTTTATCACATTGTTTTAATGCAAGACCGTCAATTGCTTCATATTTATCGATATTATATTTTGAAATATCATCAACTATTTCTATTTTCCCATCAATTTTTATTTTATTTGCGAATTCTTCTTTTATTCCATCATAAATACCTAGAATATATGAAAATTCATCTCTTATATTTTCAGGGATATTTGGCAAAATAGCATCTTCTATTTTTTCAACTTCATATTCAGCAATAATCTCAGATAACTCATCAACGCTGTATTTTACAGGACTTATTATATCTCTTGTTAAAGCTTCAGGTAAATCGTGAAATAAAGCTGTAAAGAAGTTGTTTTGTAGTCTTTTATCACAAGCTTTTACTTCAAGACTAAAAAAATATGAAAAGATAGCAACTGTTAACATATGTCCTAAAACTGAAGTTTCAGGAATCCTTGGAGTTTGTGCCCATCTTTTTTGGAATCTTAATCTTCCACTTAAATCTACAATTTTTGATAGTTTTTTATTTAAAGCTATTTTTCTAACAGCAATTAATTCATAATAATCTTCAAGTTCTTCATCTACACTTTTTTTTACATCTTCAATATCACTTAAAAATTGACTTGTTTGATAAACTATTGAAAATTCCCATTTTGTAGCAAGATATGAAGCTGCTTTTAATATAAATCTCTCTTTTTTGTAAATTTCAGGATTGTTTAAAAACTCTTCAAATTTTTGTAAAAACACACCATTGTCAATAGTTTCAATTGATGGTTTTAATTTTGAAATAACCCACGAATTTATCTCTTTTGATTTTTTTTGTAAAGCTTTTCTAAAAACATCTGGTCTTATATCAGTTACAACTACTCGTCTTAAAAACTCAAAAATACCAGCTTCTATTAAGTGTGTAAAATTTATATCATTTTCAAATTTTGCTATAAAATATGCGATGATAAATTTATGAGCTTGTTTATCAAGCTCTACTAAATCTACCATTCTTGGATAGTCATTCCATCTTTGAATAGAAGCACTTGAAAAAATATAATCTATAATCTTTGGATTTATCAATTTTTATCCTTTTTATTGTCATCAAAAAACATCATTTTTTTACCAAGTAGCATTAATCCTACAATAACAAACATCATTAAATATACTTGCCAATCACTCATAAATATGCCTTTTAAATTTGTTTTGATTATCTCATAATATTGATAAATAGGCACTTATAAAAAATTATTTGCTAATTTGATACAAAAGAAAAAATTAGGAGTATAATTCTCAAATTTTTTTTAAGGACAAAAGAAAATGTCAACTTTGACAATAAATAATTATACTTTGGAAATTTTTGATTTAGGCGCAAAAGATAAAATGAATAAATATTTAAAATTAATAAATGTTGATTTAAGTGATTACACTTTTGCTGGCAATTATATTTGGTTATCAACTGCAACTGGATTTTATACGATTGTAAATGATACTTTTTGTTTATTTATTTTAAATTCGGGAACTTTAACTATGTTACTTCCCCCAATTGGTAAAAAAGAGAATACTTATGAAGCTATGATTAAATGTTTTGAAATAATGAATGAACACAATAGCAATAGAAATTATTCAAAAATTGAGTATGTTCATGAAGAATTACTTGAAGGTTTTGTTGATTATTTGGAAGAGGGTACTTTAGTTTATGAAATGTTAAAAGATTTTATTGTTGAAAAAAAGCTTGTAGATTATATTTATAAAGTAGAGGATTTAATAGATTTAAAAGGTGATTCATATAAATCAAAAAGAAATGAAATAAATAGATTTAGAAAAGTTTATCCAAATCATAGATTAGAAATTTTTGATAAAGAAAAACATGGAAAAGAAGTTTTAGCACTTTTTAATAAATGGGTAAAAGATAGAACAACTTATATGCCAAAAGAAGAAATTGAGACTTTTATGGATGGAATTTATTATGAAAGATTTGCAGTAAAAAGATTGATAAACAATTATGATAGCTTAGATGTTATTGGTTTAGTAATTTATATTGATGATGAGATAAAAGGGTTTACCGTTGGGGAAAAAATAAATGAAACAACGGCGAGCATAATTATAGAAAAAACAGATTTTGAGGTTTTAGGTTGCGCTCAATTTATTTTTAGAGAATTTACAAAAATATTAAAAGATAAATATAGTGTTGAATATATAAATGTTGGTGATGATATGGGATTTGAAAATCTTAAAAAAGTAAAAATGTCATATCGACCTAAAAAAATTGTTCCTAAATATGTAATTTACCAAAAATGATAAAAAAAGCAAAAAAAGAAAATCTAAAAGATTTATATGATTTAGAAAAAAAAGTTTTTCAAAATGATCCATTTGCATTAACAAAAAGTGCTTTTAGATATCATATTTTAAAAAACAGTTTATATATATTTGAAAAAGATGAAAAAATTGTTGGGTATATTTTATGGTTAGAAAGAAAAGAATATTTTAGACTTTATTCTTTAGCTATTGATATAAATTTTCAGGGTTTAGGAATTGCATCAAAATTACTTGAATATAGTTTTGAAAAATTAAAAAATAAGAAATTTTCTTTAGAGGTAAAAACAAAAAATATAAAAGCAATAAAATTATATGAAAAATATCAATTTAAAATAAAAAAAGTTTTAAAAGATTATTACGAAGATAGTGATGGATATTTGATGATAAAGTAGAGCATAAAATTATGCTCTACAACTTCCCATTTTTCCTAAAGCATTTATTTTAGCAACTCGACCTTCGTGTCTTCCACCTTCAAATTCTGCTTTATCCCAAGCTTTTATAATAGCTTCAATCATACCTTCGCCACTTACTCTTTCACCTAAGCAAATAACATTTGCATCATTGTGTTTTCTAGCCATTCTTGCACTATATTCATTGTGGCAAAGTGCTGCTCTTATCCCATCAAATTTATTTGCAGCCATACTCATTCCCAAACCTGAACCGCAAATCAGAATTCCCATAGTTCCTTCATTTTCAAGAACTTTTTTACAAACTTTTGACGCATAATCTGGATAATCAACTCTATCTTTATTAAATGGTCCTAAATCTTCTACTTGATGTCCTCTTTGCTCAAACAAATCTTTTACAAAAGCTTTAATCTCAATTCCTGCATGATCTGCACCTATGAAATATTTCATTAGTAGATTCCTTCTTCATGATTAATTTGAGTATTTGCATCAATATTTTTTTCTAGACTATCAACAGATTTGAATACTCTATCCCATCTAATTTTATAATCATCATCCCATGAAAAATAGATAAACCAAGGTTTTCCAACTATATATTTATATGGAACTGTTCCCCAAAATCTTGAATCATTTGAGTGATCTCTATTATCACCCATCATAAATGTTTCATCTTCTGGAATAACAATTGGATGCATATTAAATAACTCTTTTGGGTTATATCCATTGTTTGTAACACTTGGATCTGTGTGAATTCCTGGATGCTCTTTTTTATATGGATCAACAACCCAAAGTTTATCATCAATTTCTACAATATTTTCAGCAGGATAATTCGCTTTTACAAACTCATTTCCCTCTTTAGGATGTAAATATAAGTGTTTATCTTTAAGTGCAACAATATCTCCACCAGTTGCAACTGCTCTTTTTACATAGTGAATTGACTCATTATGAGGATATCTAAATACTACGATATCTCCACGTTTTGGTCTTTCTCCTTCTATTAAATGTCCATTGTCATTAAAATCTGGAAGAACTTTAACTTCTAACCAAGGAATTCTTGGTGTTGGTATTCCATAAGAAAATTTTTTTACAAAAAGCATATCTCCAACTAAAAGCGTATTTTTCATACTTCCACTAGGAATTACAAATGCTTGTGCAATAAAGAAGATAATTGCAAGAACAATTACTATTGTACCAGTCCAAGAAGATGACCAGCTATAAACTTTTTTTAACATCTATTTTCTCTTTTTTCTCTTAATTTAGAAGCTTTTATTGTATTTTTTAAAAGCATTGCTATTGTCATTGGACCAACACCACCTGGAACTGGAGTTAAAAAAGAACATTTGTTTTTTAATCCTTCAAAATCAGCATCTCCAACTAATTTACCAGTTTCTAACCTATTAATTCCCACATCAATTACAATCGCACCATCTTTTACCATATCTTCTTTTAAAAGGAACGGAACACCAACAGCAATTACAACTATATCAGCTGCTAATGTATGAGCTTTTAAATCTTTTGTTCTACTATTACATACTGTAACTGTTGCTTTTGCGTTTATTAAAAGTGAAGCCATTGGTTTTCCAACAATATCGCTACTTCCAATAACAACTACATTTTTTCCACTAAGTTCTATACCATATTCTTCGAACATTCTCATAACACCAAATGGAGTTGCAGGTAAAAATGCATCAAGATTTGAAACCATTCTTCCTACATTGTATGGATGAAATCCATCAACATCTTTTAATGGATCAATAGCTTCTAAAACAACAGTTGTATCGATTTGTTTTGGAAGTGGTAACTGAACTAAAATACCATCAAGTTTTGGATTTTTATTCATCATAGCTATTGTTTCAAGAAGTTCTTCTTGAGAAATAGTTTCTGGCATTTTATGAACTACTGAGTAAATACCAGCATTTTCACATGATTTTGCTTTGCTTGCCACATAAGTTGCACTTGCTGGATCATTTCCTACCAAAATAACTGCAAGTCCTGGAGTTATCTCTTTTTCTTTTACTATTTGTTCAACTTCTAATTTTACTTCTTCTTTGATTTTTTCAGATAATGCTTTTCCATCTAATAATGTCATTGGATTTACCTTATATTTTTGATTAATTGAGACTTATATAATATCTAAATTTGGATTAATCAATAGTTAAATAAAAACTTCAACAAATATTTAGTTAAAATTAAATATAATCCCGACTCAATTTAAAATTAAAACAAAGGAATCGTTATGTTAGAGGGTATCATCAGAGATAGTATGACAAAACAAGCTACTAAAACTTTAAGAAGAGAAGGATATTTAATTGCAAATATCTATGGTAAAGGTTTAGAAAACGTTGCTGCAGCATTCAAAAGAAATGAGTTTATCAAATTTTTAAGAAACAAAGAAACTTTAGCATTTGATGTTAAATTAGGTGGAAATGTATTAAAAGTTGTAGTAAAAGAGTATCAAAAATGTCCATTAACTTCAGAGTTATTACACGTTGATTTAATGGTTGCACAAGCTGGAGTTAAAACTTCTTATGCTATTCCAGTTAAAGCTGTTGGAACTGCAAAAGGTCTTAAAAATAAAGGTCTTTTAATGGTTCATACAAGAAGAATTCCTGTAAAATCAACTATTGAAAATTTACCAAATGAAATAGTTTTAGATGTTACAAATTTAGATACAGGTGACAATATTTTAATTAGAGATATTCAATTCCCTGCAAATGTAGATTGTTATTTAGACCCAAGAGTACCAGTTGTTGGTGTTATTAAAGCTAAATAATTAAAACTATGTATTTAATTGTTGGTCTTGGAAATATTGGTGAAAAATATCAATATACAAGACATAATGTAGGTTTTTTAGTTGTCGATGAGATGACTAAGAACTTACAAACTTCAAACGTAAATAATTCAAACTTTCAATCAACATTACTTAAATCTGGTTATAACCTTTTTGCAAAACCAACAACATATATGAATAATTCTGGTGTTGCAGTTCATAGTATAAAAGAGTATTATAAAATTGATTTAGAAAATATTATTGTAATTCATGATGATTTAGATTTACCATTTGGAACAGTTAAGTTCAAAATTGGTGGTGGTCATGGTGGACATAATGGTTTAAAATCTTTAGATTCTCACATTGGAAAAGATTATATTCGTGTAAGAATTGGTATTGGAAAGCCACAAAATAAAGATGATGTTGCAAATTTTGTATTAAGTGATTTTTCAAAAGAAGAGTTAAATAAATTAGAAGATATAATAAAACATACTATAAATGCAATTGAAGTACTTAAAACTGCTGACATTGATGAAGTAAAATCTAAATTCACATTGAAGTAATCATGAGTATATTAAGCAAGTACATTTTAAAAAAATATTTAATTAACTTTATAATAGTTTTAATTTCATTAGAACTTTTTTTTGTAGGAATAGATTATTTACAAAATTTTAAAAATATTCCCGCTTCTGCAAACTTACAGTTACTTTATATTTTATATAATAGTTTTTTTACTTTAACTTTAGCTTTACCTTTATCAATAGTTTTTGGTTGGATTATTACTTTAGTTTTATTTATTAAAAATAATGAATTTGTAGCTTTTAATGCGCTTGGTGCAACAAGAAAAAATATTTTTATGCCAGTAGTTACTATTTCAATATCTTTATTGGTAGTTTTGATTTTTTTACAAATGACTCCTTTGGCTTACTCTTATGAACAAAAAAGAAAAATATTAAATGATGAATATTTTTCAAATACAAAAAGTGATATTTTTTTAAAATATAATGACTATTATGTATATTTTCAAAAATTATTACCATTAGAAAAAAAGGCTGAGAATATACATATTTATAAAGTTAAAGATGAAAATTTGGTTGAAACAATTATTGGTGAAAAAGCATATTTTCAAAATGACAAATGGTATGTTGTTGATGTAAAAGTTATAAATAAACCTGAAAATATAGATGTTAATAGCTCAAAACTTGATATTAGATATGAAAAATTTTTACATACTTTAGATGGATTTAAACCAAAGATTTTGGATAATGTTTATGAAAATAAATCAGATTTTTCTATTATGGATGCAATATCAGCATTAGTTTTATTGAAAGAGCAAGGAATAAATACTCAAAAAATAAGAACAATTTTATATAATCAATTAGTTATTCCATTTTTTGTAATTCCTATTCTTATTTTAGTCTATTCATTTGCTTCATTAAATAGCAGATTTTTTAATATGGCTAAATTTGTATCTTTTTCAATTTTTGGAACATTGATTGTATGGGGATTTTTCTTTTTAATATTCAGACTTACAAGTTCTGGAACTATAATTCCTGAAATATCTATGCTTTTGACTATGTTTATTTGGATAGTTTTCTCTATATATTTTTATGATAAAAAGATAAATTCTTAAAAGGCTAAATTAGTATGGCATCTTTGGTTAAAGCTTATGGCGTTGTTCCTTATTACGTAAATGAAAGTGATATAAAAATACTGTTATGTAAGTCTGTAGCAAGTAAAGATAGATGGGGCTGTTTAAAAGGTACTAAAACTAAAAATGAAACAGCATATGAATGTGCAAAAAGAGAGTTTTTTGAAGAGAGTTCTATAAGTGTTGACGTGGCATTGTTTGAAGAGTATTTTGAACAATTAAATGATGATAAAGATGTTGGTGTTTGGTTAATAAATTTTAAAAATATAGAAAATATGGAAAAATATTTTGCAAATGATACATTAAAAGAACAGTATTTATCTTGGGAAAATTCAAAAGTAAAATTCTTTTCTTTAGATAATCTTCCTAAATTAAAAAAGAAACAAGAAGAGTTAATAACAGAAATTAAGGATTTTTTGAAAAGTAAGAATCTACACCATTAGCAATACCATTTGCTAAAAGTTGTTGATAGTCTTTTTCATAAAGTCTTCTACTCTCTTCTGCATGAGAAATAAATCCAACTTCTATTAAAATTGATGGCATTTGAGCTCCAACTAAAACCCAAAAAGGTCCTTCTTTCACTCCTGAATCATTTACATCTTTGTATTTTGTTCTAGCTGCTTGTAATAAACCAGATTGAACATCTATAGCAAATTTATGTGAAGCTGTTATTCTTGGACGATTAAGACTTTCTAAAAATGCACTTTTTGATGATTCATTCATCTCTCTAATATCATCTTTATTTTCTAAAGCAGCAACTTTTTTTGCTCTTTCACTTCTAGCAGGACTTAGGAAAAATGTTTCAATACCACTTGTGCTATTCGCTTTTTCTTTTGGCATTGAGTTTGTGTGAATAGAGATGAAAAGGTCTGCATTTTTTTCATTTGCTAAAACTGTTCTATCCATAACTTTAATAAAAACATCCGTACTTCTTGTAAGATATACTTTATAACCTCTTTGTTTTAAAATTGATTCTAAATATTTTGCTACATTTAAATTTATAACTTTTTCATATCTTTTATTTGGTCCTACTGCACCAACATCATCACCACCATGGCCAGCATCTATAACTATAGTCTTATTTATACTATTTTTTGGTGTTGTAACTTTTGGAGGAGTAACTGTACTTACTTGTGTTTGTTTTGAAGTTGTTTTATTTTGAGTTGAAGTTTGTTTAGGCTCACTTTTTATCTCTTGTTTTGCCTGTTTTTTTGTTGTTTTTCCATCATTTACTGTTATTATAATTTGTCTTTTACTTATTGTATATGTTATGTTTGGACTTGTTTTATTTGAAAAAACAATTCTTAAAACATTTGGTTGATTTTGTCCTACAATAATGGTATCAATATTATCTAAAGACAATTTTGTATTAACAGCATCTTTAAAATATCCACTTATATCAAAAACATCCCTGTACAATGGTGTAGGATTTAGTTTAAAATATTTAACATCATTTTGGCTAATATCAACATTAAAATCAATTACAACTGTATTATTTTCTGTATAAACAGATTTTATAGCGTATAAAACATTTTGTGAATCTTTTTTATTTTGAGCTTTTGTTTGTGTACTTTGATTTGATTTAGTACTATTTTTTGTAATAGGTTTACCTAACTGTTTAGATTTTAGTACTTCAAGTTTTTTTTCATCAGGACGAGTATCTTTTTTTAATTTTTTACCTAAATCAATGATTTTTTGTAGTTCTTTGATTTTTTCTTCGCTATCATCTTTTAGTGATGCTTTTAGAAAATCTATTTTTGCATCACGATACTGCTGTTCAAGACTAGCATTAGTTGCTGAGAAAAGCAGAGTAAAAGAAAATATTAGGAGAAAAAGAAATCTCAAACCTTTACTCTCCCTTAACTAATTTTTCCATTAATTCTTTTACAGAAATTATTTTATCAATCTTATAACCATTTGAACCAGAGAAAAATAAACCAGTTTCAACATCACCTTTGTATGCTGCTCCCAATCTATCTGCTATACAATAACCAACAAGTTTAGCTTCATGTCCTCTATTACAAGGTGCAACACAGTTAGAAATACATTGAACTTTTGGTGCAGTATGATTTTCTATTGAGAATTGTAGATTTGTTCTAACTCCTCGTGCAGGAAGTCCAACAGGAGATTTCATAAGCTGAATATCTTCTTCTTTTGCATTTAATAAAACATTTTTAAAGTTTGCATCTGCATCACATTCAAAAGTACCAATAAATCTAGTTGCCATTTGAACACCAACACAACCAAGAGCTAAAAATTTATCAATATCTTTTTTATCCCAAACTCCACCAGCTGCAATTATAGGGATATTCCCCCAATTTTTTGCTTCTTCGATAACAGGAGGAACAATGTTTTCTAATTGAAACTCTTCTTTATAACAATCTTCATATTTAAAACCTTGATGCCCACCACTTAATGGTCCTTCAACGATTACTGCATCAGGAATTCTATTATATCTTTGCCATTTTTTGCAAATAAGCTTTAAAGCTCTTGCACTTGAAACAATTGGAACTAATGCAACATCTGGAAAATCTTTTGTAAATTCAGGCATATTTGTAGGAATTCCTGCCCCTGTAATTATGATATTTGCTCCTGCTTCACAGGCATCTCTTACCACTCTTCCATAATCATTTATTGCGTATAGAATATTTGCAGCAAGTGGAAGTTTTCCACAAATTTTTCTTGCGTTATCAAATATTTCTTTTAAAGCATCTTTACTATAAAAATTTATTACATCTTTAGGTTTATCTTTTTTTGTCGTAATATGTACTTTTTCACTTAAGTTTTTATAATAACCAGTACCAACAGCAGAAATTACACCTAATCCACCTTCTAAACTAACTGTTCCAGCTAACTGATCCCAACTAATTCCTACACCCATTCCACCTTGAATAATTGGATGCCTTATTTCATATTTTCCTATTTTCACAATTAGCCTCTCTTACTTTATTATTATCTTAGCGAAACTTTTTTTACCTTTTTGTAAAATGTATTCACCTTTTTCTAAAATTAATTTATCATCACTTATTTTTTCTTGATTTATAGAAACTGCATTTGCTTTAATATCTCGTCTTGCTTGAGAAGTTGAATCTACTAATTTTGAATCAACTAAAGCCTGACAAATCCAAATCTCTTTTTCAAAGTGAAACTCTTCTATCTCTGTTGGAATATCTTTTTTTGCAAATACTTTTTCAAATTCATCTTTAGCTTTTTCTCCAAATCCTGCTCCATGAAATCTATCAACAATTTCCATTGCAAGTTCTTCTTTTACTTTTTTAGGATGTTTTGAACCATTTTCTACATTAATTTTTAATTCTTCAATCTCTTTTAAAGATTTTGAAGATAATAATTCAAAATATCTCCACATAAGTTCATCAGAAATTGATAAAATCTTTCCAAACATATCAAAAGGTTCATCTGTAACACCAATATAGTTACCTAAAGATTTAGACATCTTTTGAACACCATCTAAACCTTCTAAAATTGGCATCATTAAAACAGCTTGTTGTTTTTTAGAGTTATATGCTTTTTGTAAAGTTCTTCCCATTAATAAGTTGAATTTTTGGTCTGTTCCACCTAACTCAACATCTGAATTTAATGCAATTGAATCATACCCTTGAAGTAATGGATATAAAAATTCACTTACTGCTATTGGAGTATTTGAACTATATCTTTTTGAAAAATCATCTCGTTCTAACATTCTAGCAACTGTTAAATTTGAAGCTAAAGCTATAAGTCCAGCAGTTCCTAACTCATTTAACCAAGAGCTATTAAATACTACTTGTGTTTTATTTTCATCTAAAATTTTAAATACTTGTTGTTTATAAGTTTCTGCATTATTTAAAACTTGTTCTCTACTTAATACTTTTCTAGTTTCACTTTTTCCTGTTGGATCACCAATAGTTGCAGTAAAATCACCAATCAAAAATTGTACAATTCCACCAAATTTTTGAAAAAGTGCAAGTTTTTGAATTAAAACTGTATGTCCTAAATGAATATCTGGTGCAGTTGGATCGAATCCTGCTTTTACATAAAAATTTTCACCAGTTTCAAAATATCTTTTTATTAATTTTTCTATTGCTTCAAAATCAATGATTTCAGCAACTCCCCTTTTTATCTCATTTAATGCTTCTAAAACTCTATTATCCATTATATTTTAACCTTTAAATTATTTATTATAAGCATCTTTTTTTGAAAAGAATTCTATAACTTTCACTCTTTTTTCTACGATTTTTCTTACTTCATCAATATTTGATTTATTTGTTTCAAACTCTATTTCACAGTATTGAATATATGTATGTTTTTGTCTTCCGAATGATACTACTAAAATATAGAATTCATTTTGAGAAAGATATGTGAAAATTCTTGCCAATTCTCCTCTTGTATTTGGAATACTTATCAGCATTTTATACTGATAAACACTATTTTTAGTCCAAGTACAAAAGAGCATTTGTTGATTTGTTTTTATTCTATTGTAAGCTTTATCGCACATTTTATGATGAATAATGGCCTCATGACCATTTCTAAATGCAACAATATCATCTCCAAATTTTGGATGACAACAATGGTCAAATGATACAGAATTTATACTGAAATTAGAGTATATTAGCATATTGTCAAATTTAAACTCTTTTATTTTACTAGTTAAAATTTTAAATCTAGCCATTAAACCTTTATCTTTTGCTATCTTTTTTTCAAGCAATAATTTTGTGTGTTTAAAAAAGCTTAAAACAGTTGGAACTTTATATAAAGTTCCAACTGGATAAACATCAGTAATACTTTCATAATATCTTGAAAAAACAGTATTTATGATATTTTTTCCTGATAATTCATCTATCTCTTTTTGTCTTTGAGTACAAAGTATTTTTATTTGTTTTTTTGCTCTTGAAGTTTTTACCATTTCCATCCAAGAACATCTTACAACTACTTCTTCTCCAAGCTCAATATGCACAATATCTGTACTTTTTAAAACAGTTAATAAAGGTTTTTTGATTTTATTTATATAACAAGAAATAGCTTTTTTCCCAATATTTGTATGTACTGCAAAAGCAAAGTCATAAGCAGTTGAACCAACAGGAAGGATAAAAACTTCACCTTTTGGTGAATATACTATTATTTCATCATTAAATAAATTTTCTTTTGCATCAGCGTAAAACTCTTCAATATTTTCATTTGAAAATTCTAATGATTTTAACCAATTAAGATTTGTTGAGTTTTTCACTCCAGATTTATATTGCCAATGAGCAGCAATTCCATATTCTGCAACACTATTCATCTCAAATGAACGAATTTGTATCTCATAAATTTTAGAGTTGTAAAACACTGTTGTATGAATTGTTTGATAACCATTTTCTTTTGGTGTTGCAATATAATCTTTAAATCTTGAAACTAAGGGTTTAAATTCAAGATGGATAAATCCTAAAACTTTATAACAATCTATTGGAGTTTCAACTAAAATCCTAATAGCAAAAAGGTCTAAAACTTCATCAATAGAAATACCTTTTCTTTGCATTTTTAAATAAATTGAGTAATGGTGTTTTATTCTTGAGTAAATTTTTATTTTGTCTGCTTCAAATCCATTTTTTTCTAAAAGATTTTTTGTTGTTGCTATAAAATTATTAAAGCTAAGTTGCATAGAGTGTTCATGTTGCTTTAAAAAATCATCAATTTTTTTGTATTCATCAGGATAAATATAAAAAAATGCTAAATCTTCAAGTTCATTTTTTAAAGTTGAAATTCCTAATCTATTTGCAATAGGAACATAAACTACTAGAGTTTCTTCTGCTATTCTTCTTTGTTTATGATCTGGTAAAACACTAAGAGTTAGCATATTATGAAGTCTATCACAAAGTTTTACTATTAAAACTCTTGCATCATCAATAGATGCAATTAACATTTTTCTAAAAGTTAAAGCTGAAGAGATGATTTTTGAGTTACTTGCATCTTTTGGAGTTATAAATTCATGTTCACGTATCTCAACAATTTTTGTAAGACCATCAACCATGTGAGCTATATCGCTACCCCATTTATCTTTTACAAAATCCAAAGTATAAGCAGTATCTTCTACGACATCATGAAGTAGAGCAGTTGCAATAACTGCTTCATCTTTTGAAAAACTAGCAGTTACACAGGCAACCAATATTGGATGAACACAATAAGGTTCACCACTTTTTCTAAATTGACCTTCATGTGCTTCTATTATAAAATTTATTATTTCATAAAGTTTTGGTGAAATATCAATCAGAGTTTTTAATTTGTTTATAGCATCTTCAACACTGTTTATATGTTGAATTTCTTTAAAAAATTGATTCATAAATTTTCAGATAAAAATATTAAATTAGCAAATTTATTTTTTATCAACTAAACCTTCAATTTTTAAAAGACCAGCAGCAATTTCATCTATTGCGATATCTGTATATTTCATTTTTTGAGTGTTTTGCTCTAAAAGTGGTTTTGCACCTTTACTTAATTCATCTGCTCTTTGACCTACAGCAATTGCTAAAACATATCTATCATTATCAACTTGTTTTAAAGCTTTTGAAATTCTTTCTTCTAATCTAATCATAATTTTTCCTTTAATTAAATATCTATTTTACTATAGAACACTTACTATAATCACCTTTTACAATTCGTAAAAGATTACCTTTTTCATTCATGTTTGTAACAGCTATTGGAAGTTTATTGTCTTTTGCCAAAGCAATTGCAGTATCATCCATAACTTTAATTTGATCTTCTAATGCTCTATCATAAGATAAAGTATCAAGTTTTTGTGCATCAGGATATTTCATTGGGTCTTTATCATAAACTCCATTTACTTTCGTAGCTTTTATAAGCATAGATGCACCAATTTCTGTTGCTCTTAAAGTTGCACCAGTATCTGTTGTGAAATAAGGATTTCCAGTTCCTGCTCCAAATATTACAACTCTTCCTTTTTCAAAGTGTCTCATTGCTTTTCTTACAATAAATGGTTCAGCAATTTGCTCCATTTTTATGGCAGTTTGTAATCTTGCACTAAGACCTTTATATTCTAAAGCTTCTTGCATAGCAACACCGTTTATTACAGTTCCAAGCATTCCCATGTAATCTGCACTTGTTCTTTTTATAACACCATCAGCAGCAGCAGTAACACCTCTGATTATATTTCCTCCACCGATAACAATGGCAACTTCAATACCATTTTCAACTAAACTTTTTATCTCTTCAGCTATATAATCTAATATTTTTGTATCAATACCATAACCCTCTGCACCAGCCAATGCCTCACCAGAAAATTTAACAAGTACTCGTTTGTTCATCTACTTTTTTCCTTCAATAATTTTTGGATTTTATCTAAAAAAGTATTAACAAAAACTTAGCTTAATGCCCATTCATAAAAAGGAGTAGCAATTATTTTGATTTTTGAATCAGGAATCTTTTCATTATTTGAAATAGTAATTATCTGTATTTCTTCAATATTAAATTCAAGTGCATTTTTTATAATCTTTTTTATTAATGAAGCATTTAAAAATGAGTTAAAAAATGGAATAGATATTATGGCTAAATTTTTCGATTTTATATAAAAATCGATGTTATCAAAATAATAAATATCCTCATATTTATTAATTAATTCTAAAAAAATCATATTTGAAAATTCATTTTTAAATTTTTTTGTGTGAGTAACTGATTTTAAAAATGAAAAATTGTAACAAAAAATCTTTTTAGCTGATTTTTCTTGATTGTATTTTGATAAAAAATATATAGTTTTATTATCTTCCAAATTTTTGCAAACTTCATAGAACTTATCTTTTGAAAGTTTTATTTTAGTTTTTAGAAAATTATATAATTGAAAAAGTGACTTCTTCTCATCAATATTTTCTATTATTATTTTTAGTATTTCATAAACTGTTTCATCTTTACAAGATAATTTTATAATTTCTTGTAATCTATGGATTTTTTTGTATTCATCTAAATGAGTAATTTCAGGTAAGTTACCAAATTTAAGATAGTTATTAAAGCTTTGAGTGATATTTTGGTATTTATTATCATGAAGTAAATATTCTTCAAAATCTAAAGCTGTTAGATTTATAGTTTCAAAACTTTGAATCTCTTTTGGATAAGTTGTTGATATTATGATGTTTTCACATTTCGGAATTAAAAATTGGAAGTCAAAATTTTCTAAAACTAGAGTTTTAATTTGGTTATTTTTTATAAATTCTTCTAAGTCATGTGATGTTAGATTTTCATCATTTCTTAAATCAGAAAAATCAATATACAAATACTCTTCAGTTTTAAAATTTGATAGAAAATCATAAATTAAGAAGCTTTTACCAGTTTTTGGAGCACCATATAGTATGGTTTTTGGATTTGTAATTTTTACTTTTCTTTCAATAAAATTTATTTTAGAAAAGTGTATTTCATAACAAGATTCTAAAATATTCATTTTTTATTTTGTATTAAATTTATTGCTTCTTTTATTGCATTTATATAACTTTGAGTGTTTACATTTTCATTTTTATAAGCTATATTAAATGCTGTTCCATGGTCAACAGAAGTTCTAATAATAGGTAAATTTAAACTTACATTAATGCTTTCTTCAAAATATAAAGCTTTTAAAGGAGCAAGTCCTTGATCGTGATACATAGCAACAAAATATTTAAAGTTTTTTCTTGAAAGTGGTGAAAAAACAGTATCTGGAACCATTGGACCTTTGAAAATATCTTTTTGAAAATATTTATTTGCTTTTTTTATCGCTTTAAATATTTCAACTTCTTCATCCCCTAAAACACCATTATCACTTGCATGCGGATTTAATCCAAGTACAGCAATATTTTCAGATTTTACATTTTTATAAAAATCAATTAAAAATTTTGTTAAGTCTTCTTCATTTATTTTTTTTGGAACTTTTTTTAATGCGATGTGTTCAGTAAAAAGTGCCACAAACATTTTTTCACATCCTAACATCATAATTGCATGTTTTCCAAAATAATCTCTTAAAACTTCAGTATGACCTTTGTATCTTATATCTGCTTTATTCCAAGACTCTTTATTTATAGGAAGTGTACAAATAGCATCTACTTCTTTTTTATTAGCTAAATTTATTGCATCCATAAAAGAATTAAATGAGTATTTCCCTGATTTTTTTGAAACTATTCCAGGTTTGATTTCAAAATCACCTTTTGTTTTAAATAATTCAAAATTTTCTGGAATTTTTATTTTTAATAAGTTTGAAGCTTGAGTTAGCATTTTATTATTTATACAATAAATGGGTTGACAAATTTTAGAAATTTCATTATGACATTTTAGAGCAATTTCTATTCCAATACCATTTAAATCACCAATACTTATAGCTATTTTTGGTAATTCTTTAATCATTTTTTATTAACTCTTTCATATCAATAATAGCTTGTTTTAAACCTGTAAATACTGAACGAGCGATAATACTTTGACCAATATTTAACTCTTCAATCTCAGGAATTTTTGAAATAAGTGTAACATTTTGATAATTTAGCCCATGACCAGCAGCGACTTTAAGTCCTAACTTTTTTGCAAATTTTGAAGAAGTTTCTATCTGTTTTATTGATTTAGAAAGTTTTGTTTTTAGTTCACTTTTATTTAATTCTAACTCTTTTATGCAGTGGTGAGTTGAAGCTAAATTTGAATAAAGCATCGCATAAATATTAGCAAATGTTCCTGTATGAAGCTCTATCCATTCAACTTCAAGTTCTTTTGAAAGTTCAATTATTTCATCTTTTGGGTCAATGAAAAGTGAAACTTCAATTTCATTTGCATGAAGTTTATCTATTACTTTTTGAAGTTTTTCAAAGTTTCCTTTTATATCAAGACCACCTTCTGTTGTTACTTCATTTCTATTTTCAGGAACTAAAGTTGCTCTTGAAGGTTTTAATTTACAAACAATATCAATAATATCACTATTTATTGAACATTCTAAATTTACTGGAAGGGATGATTGTTCTATAATTGCTTTTGCATCATTATCATGAATATGACGTCTATCTTCTCTTAAATGAATTGTTATTTGTTCTGCACCACTTAGTTTACAAATACTTAAAGCGTCTAATGGATTTGGATCATTTATTTTTCTAGCTTCTCTTAAAACAGCGATATGATCAATATTTACACCAAGTAACAAAGTAATCCTTTATGATAAATCTTTTAATGTCGCAATATTTGCAGCCAATTTATTTTGAACTTCTAAATATTCAAGTTCTGGTATTGAATCAGCAACAACTCCAGCTCCTGCTTGGAAAATCACACTATCTTTTGTAATCATAGTTGTTCTAATCGTAATTGCACTATCCATATTTCCATCAAATCCAAAATAAGCGATACTTCCAGAATAAAAACTTCGTTTTACCCCTTCATAATAAGCAATTAATTCCATAGCTCTGATTTTTGGCGCTCCTGTCATAGTTCCAGCAGTAAATGTTGCCATAAATAAATCAAACATATCGTATTTATCATCAATTATTGCTTCAACATCAGAAACCATGTGCATTACATGTGAATATCTTTCAACTCTCATTAAATCAGTTACTTTTACAGTTCCAGGACGAGCAACTCTTCCTACATCATTTCTTCCTAAGTCAACAAGCATTAAATGTTCAGCTTTTTCTTTTACATCACTTGATAACTCATTTTCCATTTGTAAATCTTTTTCTAGAGTTTTTCCTCTTTTTCTTGTACCAGCTATTGGTCTTAAAAGAAGATGACCATCGATAAGTCTTACCATAACTTCTGGTGAACTTCCTGCAATACAGAAATCTTCATATTCCAATAAGTATAAATATGGACTTGGATTTTTACTTCTTAAAACTCTATAAAAACTAAGATTATCAACAATTGCTTTTTGAATAAATCTATTTGAAATCAGAATTTGGAAGATATCACCAGCTTTTATCATCTCTTTTGATTTAGCAACTTTTTCAAAAAATTCTTCTTTTGTAAAGTTAAATTTTCCTTCATCCAAAATAGTAGCTTTTTTAATTGGTAAATAGTTGTAAGAGCCAATTAATAAATCTTCAATTGTTTTTAATTCATCTTTTTTTGATTCAACAGATGTGAGAATTACAAGTTTTGATGTTTTATGTGAAAATGCTAAAAGAATATTTGGACGAATTAAATCTAAATCTGGAATATTGATTTGATCTTTTAAGTTTTTCATATAAGCATTTAATTTTGGTTCAAACTCTTTTGCCATATCATAACCGACATTACCAATAAATCCATCAATTAATCCAATACCTAATTTTGATGCTTGTTCTTTATAGATTTGTTTATCAAAATTCTTATAATATTTTTGTAAAAATCTTAAAGGATTTGACTCGACAGTCTCGATTTTACCTTCTTCATTTTTGAAATAACAAGTTTCATTTTCATACCAAATTCTTTCTCTATCACCAATTATTATATAAGAATAATTTCCTTCTGTTGCACTTGAATTTATAGTACTTTCGAATAAAAAAGTAATTTCATCTTTGTAAAGTGATTTTACTTTTTCATAAATTGAAACGGGAGTGAATTGGTCTAAAAAAAGCTCTTTGCTATAAAAATTCATAATTTCTCTTTTAATATTTAACTACAAAAGCACTTGTTACATTTAGTTTTTCTTTTATTGTAGAAACACTTGATGATGCTGTTGAACTTGATGAATAAGGACCAATTAAAAGTTTATTATACATTGTTCCCTTTACCTCTTCTTGAATAACTTTATATTTAAAACCTTCTTTTGTAATGCTATTTAAATAACTTTCACTTGGTCTTTTAGAAAAAGCACCAATTTGTACAAAATAGCCATTTGCTCCTGATGAAAAGTTTTGAGCAGTTGATGATGAAGTTGAATTTCCTTCAACTAAATCTTTTATAGATTTTTTTGTTTCAGTTTTTGCTGTTGTAGCTTTTTCTACAACTTCATCTTTTTTAGTTGCTTTTTTCTCTTCAATTTTTTTGATAGTATCATCCATTTCTTGATTTGAAATAGAATTTTTTGCTTCAGCTTGGTACGTTTCATTTACAGAAGGAGTATTATTAGCTTGGTTTGCTTCTTGAATTGTATTTAATTTTGTATCAGTTGAAGTAGCATTTGGTAATGGAACCATAGTTTCATTTGACTCTTTTCTTGCTCTATCTGTATCAACTATTTTTTGATAATTTGCATCAATTGCATTACTGTTTTCAGATAGTGTTCTCATCTCTGAAGAGTTATTATTTGATGTAAATTGATCTTCTTTTTTTGAATCACTTGTTAAAAGACGAATTATTATAATAGTTAATAAAAATAACACAACAAGTAAAATACCTAAAATTAGGTATTTTTTCTTATTATCTTCACCATTATTTCCAAAAGTTGGATTTTCTAACATAATATTATCAAAATCATGAGGTTCATCTTCAAGTTGATTATTCATAGAATTTCTGTTTAAATTAATTGAAGAAGTTTCTTCTTCAACATTTCTATATGCATTATTAAGATTATTTCCTAAGTTAATGCTATTAATTGATATTCTTGATTCATCAAGTTCTGTTAATTTTCGTTCTAACTCTTCTTTTTCTTGTTGCAGTTGAACTTTCTTTAAAAAATCTTCACCTTTTATTTGCATAATTTATCCTTATTTGTTAAAGCCTTTAATACGTAGCGTTGTTGTAAATAACAAAATTGTTAGCTAATTCTTCTAACTCTTTGCTAATTTTAGCTTGTAAACTAGTGTTGTTTATATCATCTAATACATCACAAATTTTGTTTGCTATTAATTCAAACTCTTTTTCTTTCATCCCTCTAGCAGTTAATGCTGGAGATCCTATTCTAATACCTGATGTTACAAATGGACTTCTTGTTTCTCCTGGTACTGTGTTTTTATTTACAGTTATCCCTGCATTTCCTAAAGCTGCATCTGCATCTTTCCCTGAAAATGGTTTATTTAAAAAACTTACTAATACTAAGTGATTATCTGTTCCACCACTTACTATATCATATCCTCTTTTTGTTAGAACTTCTCCTAACACTCTTGCATTTGCTTTTACTTGTTTTGCATAATCTTTCCATTTTGGATCAAGTATCTCTTTAAATGCTACTGCTTTTGCAGCTATTACATGAACAAGTGGTCCACCTTGAAGTCCTGGGAAAATAGCTGAGTTTATTTTTTTAGCAATCTCTTCATCATCAGTCATTATCATACCACCTCTTGGACCTCTTAAAGTCTTATGAGTTGTAGTTGTAACTACATGAGCATGAGGAAATGGAGATGGATGTTCACCAGCTGCTACAAGACCTGCAATGTGTGCAATATCAGCAAATAAAATAGCTCCAACTGAATCTGCTATTTCTCTAAATCTTTTAAAATCAATCTCTCTTGCATATGCGCTAGCACCACAAACAATGATTTTTGGTTGAGTAATTTTTGCAATCTCTTGAACTTTATCATAATTAATTCTTCCATCAAGTTCTACTCCATAATAGAATGCTTGATAGTTTTGTCCAGAGAATGATGGTTTAGAACCATGAGTTAAATGTCCACCATGAGATAAATCCATACCTAAGATTTTATCACCAGCTTTAATTAATGCTGCATAAACTGCACCATTAGCTTGGCTTCCAGAATGAGGTTGAACATTTGCAAATTTACAACCAAAGATTTTACAAGCTCTATCAATTGCTAATTGTTCTACTTTATCTGCTTGTTCACATCCTCCATAATATCTTTTATATGGATAACCTTCTGCATATTTATTTGTAAATACACTTCCCATTGCTTGCATTACTGCTGGAGATGTGAAATTCTCACTTGCTATCATCTCTAAGTGAGTTGTTTGTCTTTTTAACTCCTCTTCTATGATATCATATACTTCTACATCTGCCTCTTTTAAATTCGCTTCTGTTATATAACTCATTTTGTATTCCTCTTATTAGTTTTTTTCTTCTGAATATAAATCAATTTCTTGTTTTATTGGTTTCATTGCTGGGAACAATAAAACATCTCTAATCGAATGTTCATTTGTTAGCATCATTACCAATCTATCAATACCAATACCTTGCCCAGCTGTTGGAGCCATACCATAAGATAAAGCATTTACAAAATCTTCATCCATTTCATGTGCTTCATCATCACCAGCTTCTTTAGCAGCAATTTGTCCTTCAAATCTTTGAAGTTGATCTATTGGATCATTTAACTCACTGAAAGCATTTGCTATTTCTTTACCAGCAATAAATAACTCAAATCTATCAGTTAAATGAGGTTTTTCATCATTTCTTCTTGCAAGTGGAGAAATTTCAACTGGATATTCTGTAATAAATGTTGGATTTATAAGTTTTGCTTCAACAAATTCATCGAATAGTTCACCTTGAAGTTGACCAAGATTTAAATTTCCATTTGCTTCAAGATTATTTGCTTTTAAAAATGCAAGAATTTTTTCTTTGTCTTCAACTATATCTTGTGGAACACCACCGATTTCATATAAAGATTGAATTAGTGGAATTTCTGTAAATTTATTAAAATCAATTTTTAACTCACCATAAGGTAATACTGTTGGTAAGTTTAAATGTTCAAATAAATAATCAAAATACTCTTTTGTTAAAATAATTAAATCTTTATAAGTTTTATATGCCCAATAAAATTCAATAGAAGTAAATTCAGGATTATGTGTAGCATCCATTCCTTCATTTCTAAAGTTTCTATTGATTTCAAAAACTGCTTCAAATCCACCAACTATTAATCTTTTTAGATAAAGTTCAGGTGCAATTCTTAAAAATCTATCAACACCTAAAGCATTGAAATGAGTAACAAATGGTTTAGCATTTGCTCCACCTGCAATTGGATGCATCATTGGAGTTTCAACTTCTAAGAAACCTTTGTTTTCAAAAAATCTTCTAGTTAAACTTATAACTTTACTTCTAATATGAAAAGTTTTTCTCACTTCACTATTCATAATTAAGTCTAAATATCTTTGTCTATATCTTAGTTCTTTATCTTGAATTCCATGGAATTTTTCAGGAAGTGGAGAGATAGCTTTTGTAAGGATTTTTAAACTATCAGCATGAAGTGAAAGTTCTCCTTGTCCTGTTACAAATGGATAACCAGAAACTTCTATAATATCACCAACTTCAATATTTTTTTTAAAAGTTTCATTGTAAAAGTTTTCTGGTAAATTATCTCTTGCTACATAAATTTGAAGAATTCCACTTTCATCTTCAATTTTAAGAAAACTTGCTTTTCCCATTAGTCTAAAAAATTTGATTCTACCAGCAACTGTATAATTTCTATTTTCATCTCTTTTTTCTTCTAATTGAAAAATATCGCTATTAACATTTAAAAATTTAGTAATTGTACAATTTCTTGAACTCTCATTTGAATATGGATTAATTCCATCTTCTCTTAATTTATTTGCTTTTTCTATTCTTTGTTGTATATATATATTTTCAAACAATTTTAAAATCCTTTATTGATTATCTTCAGTTTTATTTGCAATATCTTTTAGTTTTTCTTTAGTTGTTTTAACTTCTTCTTCAACTGCATCTTTTACACCATCTTCAACAACTTCTTGAACATTGTTTAAAGTTGAATCAACTTCTTCTTTTATCTCTTGAGTTGTATTTTGAATAGTAGAAGGAGTATCTGTAACTGTTTCAATCGCTTTATCAATATTATTTGTCAAAGCAGTTGTATCAAGTTTTATAATGTATGAACCAACATCAAGCAAGTAAGGCATTAAAATAGAAGTTTTAAACTGTTCATCGATAACTTTTCTAAACGAATTAACTTGGTAAAGTGCATAAGCAATAACAGAAAATATTAAAAATATCTTAGCCATTCCAAATAAAAACCCAAAAAATCTATCAATTATTCCTAATCCGCTAGCTGAAAATATTTTACTTACAACAACACCAGCACTATAAGCAATAAGCCAAACAATAACTAACGCAATTACAAATCCAATAAGTTTAATAGTAGCTTGATTTTCTAAAACTAAAATTGGAGCTATCAATTCTCCTGTTTGAGTAGAGATTCTAGAAGCAACAAAAATTGCTCCAATTATACCTACAATTCCAAAGATTTCTTTAATAATTCCTCTAAAAAGTCCCTTTAATCCTAATAAAAGAGTGATAGTAATTATAACTAAATCAAAAATTGCAATATTTTGCATAAAAATAATCCTTTTTTTTCAATAATCCGTGAATTTTAGCGAATTTTTTCAAAATAGAAGTTTAATTGAAATCAATTATAAAGTTTGTACCCTTATAATTTATATTTTTATATTCAAATTCTACATTTTTTATATCAATTTTAGATTTAAGATTATTTACAAAAAATTCTTGAACAATATAAAGACCAAGTCCTACTCCAAATGATTGATGTTTCGTTGTAAAATATGGTTCTAATACTTTTTGAAGATCTTCTTCATTTATACCTTCTGCATTATCTTTTATTTGTAAAACTTTATTTGAAAAATCAATAAAAATAAATCTTTCTTCCTCTTTTTTATTTTGAATTAAAGCATAAACTGAATTATCTAAAATATTTAAAATAGCTTGCGAAAAATCATTTCTATTACAATTTACAACCATATCTGTATCATATGTAAATTGACATTTTATAGAGTTTTTTTCAAAAATTGAATCAAAGAAATTTATAGTATCTTTTAAAGCTTCAACAAATGAAAAGTTAGTAATTAAATCTTCTTTTGGAAAGAAATTTGTAAAATTTTCAATAGTATTTGATAATTTTTGAGTATTGTTTATTATTGCATCACAAGAGTTGTTAAACATAAAATCATCTAAATTATTTAACTCTTTTTGTAGTTTTAAACCACTTGCAATTGTACTGATTACACTTAAAGGCTGTCTCCACTGATGAGCTACATTTTTTAATGTATCTGCAATTGCTGCAATTTTTGATTGTTGATAAAGAAATCTATCTTTTTCTTTATCTTCTTCTATTTTTACTAAATCTTGAGTTATATCACTTAAAGTTGCAATTATAAAATTTTCACTTGCTATTTTCGATGTTTTTAAAGAAAAATGTCTTATTTCACTATTTTCATTTTTCATTGCAACTCTAAAATTCTTTTTATCATTTTCTAAAACATATTCTGCCCAGTTTTTACCGTTGTAATCTTTTTCAAAAATATAATTTTCGTCTTTCATATCAATAAAGGCTTTACAAATACAGATATATTTTTCTTTAAACTCTTTTAAATTGGATACATCTTTAAAAAATTCAAAAAGTTTTTTATTCGCATCTATAATCTCTTTGCCATTTGTAATTACAATTATGCTTAATTGAGAATCTAAAATAGATTGTTTTTTATTCTCTTGATGTTTAATCTTTTTTAAATAAATTGTATAAAAATAAATTAAAAATGAAAAAAACAAAATAATCAAAGTAATAACAGAAGTCATAATAATTTGAACTTTAAAAGATTTAATTATTTGGGTATCAATATTTTTAAAATCTAAAAAATTTATTATAGAAGCTAATTTTTCACCATTTTTGTCAAAAAGAGGATAATTTGAAATCAAATATCCATTTTCAATAGTAAAATCTGAAATATTTATATATTTTTCAACACCATTTTTCCTTACATAATTGACAAATGCTATATTTGCATTTTTATTTGCTACATAATAATCATCAATAAATATATTTGTATAAGGGAATTTTATAGTATCTTTATATTTTTTTTCAGTAATTACAAGTGATTCGATATTATTATCTTTCAAATCTTTTGTTATTGAATTAAAATGAGTTATTACTTCTAATGCTCCTTGAAAATTATTTTCATTGTCATAGATTGGTGCTCGTGCTTTTAATGTAAGGTTAAATATACCGACACTAATTGAAGTTGAAATGGATTGAATTGTTAAAGTATTTTTTAAATCTTTTCTAAAAAGTAAATTATCACCTTTTTTATCTGTCCAAGAACGATAGATGCTATTTCCACTTTTATCTACTATTTGTATCCAAACATTTTTATATTTAGAGTTTTGAGCAATCTCATCAACTATTTTTTGATAATTTAATTTTTCATATTTTTCATCTTTCATAAATTTGTATAAGTTATCATTTTTAGTTAAGGCTAAAGCAATAGCCAAAGTTGTATTCTGTTTATCTTCAATTAAACTTTCAGTAGTTTTAATGATGTTCTTATTAGTTGTATTATAAATTGAGGTTAAAAGATTTTTTTGTTTGGTAGTTATATAATAGTACGTTCCAACTATAATCATAAATGTAACAAATAAAAATAACAAAATTATCATATAAATATTTTTCTTTGATTGCATAAAACAGTAACTTATTTTTATATTTGAAATTAAACGATTATATAAAATAACATCTTTTTTTTTTATTAAAAAGTTTTCATATTAAATTAATATTTATGTCGATAAAATTTCACTTATGATAAAAAGATATCCAACAAAACAAATATATGTAGGAAATATTCCTATTGGTGGTGATGCACCAATTCCAGTACAATCAATGACATATTCAAAAACATCAGATGTGAAAGCAACAGTTGATCAAATCACAAGATTACATTTTGCTGGTGCTGATATAGTAAGAGTTGCAGTTCCAAATAAGGAAGCTGCCGATGCATTAAAAGAGATAAAATCCCAAGTTCAATTACCACTTGTAGCAGATATACATTTTCATTATAAACTAGCTTTAATTGCTGCTGAAGTTGTGGATTGTATAAGAATAAATCCAGGAAATATTGGTGATAAAAAAAGAGTTCAAGAAGTTGTTCGTGCTTGTCAACAGCGAAATATACCTATTAGAATTGGAGTAAATTCAGGGTCACTTGAAAAAGAGTTTGAAGATAAATATGGACAAACACCAGAAGGTATGGTTGCAAGTGCAGATTATAATATCAAATATCTTGAAGATTTAGGATTTACAGATATTAAAGTTTCACTAAAAGCAAGTGATGTTCAAAGAACTGTTGAAGCTTATAGAAAATTAAGACCTATGAATAATTATCCTTTCCATTTAGGAGTTACTGAAGCTGGAACACAATTTCATTCAACTATAAA
This sequence comes from Arcobacter lacus, assembly GCF_003063295.1. Taxonomy (NCBI): domain Bacteria; kingdom Pseudomonadati; phylum Campylobacterota; class Epsilonproteobacteria; order Campylobacterales; family Arcobacteraceae; genus Arcobacter; species Arcobacter lacus. The sequence goes on along the minus strand of NZ_MUXF01000001.1, from coordinate 87,784 downwards.
ATCTTCTATTGCATTAGGTGCTTTGTTACTTGATGGAATAGGTGATACTTTAAGAGTTTCTATGACAGGTGAGTTAGAAGAAGAGATAAAAGTGGGGCGAGCAATACTTAAAGATGTTGGAATTGCAAAAGAGGGTTTAAATATTATTTCTTGTCCAACATGTGGAAGAATAGAAGCTGATTTAGTAAGTGCAGTATCTGAAATAGAAAAAAGAACAGCACATATAAAAACTCCACTTGATGTTTCAGTTATGGGATGTGTTGTAAATGCTATTGGAGAAGCTAAAAGTGCAGATGTTGCAATAGCTTTTGGAAAAGGTAGTGGATTAGTGATGAAAAAAGGTGAAATTATAGAAAAACTTTCTGGCGAAGCTTTAATAAATAAATTTATTGAAGAAGTTGAATTTGAGGCCAAAAAGAGAAGTTAATGGATTCTATCTTAGATATATCAAATTTTCAAAAATTTTTAAAAGATGAAGAAGAGATAATAATTGATGAATTTTTGAGAAAATATATTATAAATTTTAGAAAAATAGAAGATGAAGAATCACAAAAAATAGAATCTTTTTTTACTTTGGTTATCAGATATATTTGCAATGGTGATATAAAAAATGCAACTTTAGTTTATAAGGATCTAATCGATTACAATATAAAGTTGGATATACCTTATATCATGTTAACATATGAACTTATAAATCTTAAAAAAATTATCTTACAAAAACTACTATATAAAGATGTACGAGATGAACTTATGCAACTATATAAGTTGCATATGATTTTTGAAGATATGATAGCTAAGACATATTTAAACAAGTATATAACAGACTTAAATAAAAAAAATAGTTTTAGTTTATCTAATCTAAGTGGAATAGCAAAAAACAATATAGTTTATTATTATAAAATGCATTTAGAGTGGTTGGAAAATCTATGTAAATCTATTGTTTCATCAGATATAAATATTTTTCCTGAGATAGATCACTCTTTATGTACTTTTGGAAAATGGCTAAATAAAGAAGGTTTAGAAATCATAAAAAATAGTTCAAAATATAAAAATATTTCTAAACTTCATGAAAATTTACATTTTTTTGCAAAACAGATTAAAAATTGTCTTATTGAAACGCAGGGCAATAATCATATTATTTTGATTTATTTAGAAAAGTGTGAAATGTTATCTTTATCTTTAGGTACAGAACTTGCCTTGATTGATAACACTTTGATAAACTTAGAAGCTTCAAAAGATCCATTAACTGGAGCTTTAAATAGACAAAAATTAAGTCAGTTGTATCAAAATCAATTAGAAATCTCATTTGCAACTTTTGAACCTTTTGTTATTGCTATGTGTGATTTTGACCACTTTAAAAATATAAATGATACTTTTGGACATTTAGCTGGTGATAAGATGTTAAAAAATTTTGTCCATATTGCAAAAAAACATCTAAGAACTTCAGATATAATCATAAGATATGGTGGTGAAGAATTTATGATAATTCTTCCTGCAATAAATACAAAAAAGGCAAAAGATATTTTAAATAAAATTAGAGAAGATATTGCTGATTTTGTTTTAAACTTGGACGAAAATAAAATCTCAACAACTATTAGTATAGGAATGATAGAAATTTATCCAGAAAATGGAAATAATAGTTATTTTAAAAACTTTGAAAATACTATTTCATTGGTTGATAAAAAGCTATATGAAGCAAAAAATAGCGGAAGAAATACTATTTGTTGATATTTATTTATCCCTAACTTAGTTTTGGCTAAAATATCCATCTTTTATTATTGGGAGTAAAAATGGATAGTGTTTATAGTATAAATATAGAAAGAGCTGTTTTAAGTTCGATTTTTTTTAATCCTGAAGAGTTAGAAGATATTTTAGGAATTTTAAAACCAAAAGATTTTTATCTACCTGCACATAAAAAAATCTTTGAAGTAATGGTTAAACTTCATGACGAAGGTATGCCAATTGACGAAGATTTTATTAGAAATAAAGTAAATTCAAAAGATGTAGATGATTCTATACTTCTTGAAATACTATCTGCAAATCCAATTACAAACACTTTAGCTTATGTAAGAGAAATAAAAGATAGTTCAGTTAAAAGAGAACTAGCTTCATTGGCAACAACTATAAAAAAAGTTGCTATTGAAGATGAAGTAAGTGCAAATGAAGCACTAGATACTATTCAAGGTGAGTTATATAAAATCTCAACTGATAGTGCAACTTCTGAATTAAAAGATATGCAATCAATTACTCATTCAACTCTATCTTATATTGAAAAGATGAAAAAACTTGGTAATAAACACTTAATTGGTGAAACAACAGGTTTTGATGCACTTGATAGAAGAACAACAGGTTTTAATGAAGGAGATTTAGTAATAATTGCAGCGCGTCCTGCGATGGGAAAAACGGCACTTGTTTTAAATATGGCACTAAAAAATGTAGAAAGAGGAAAAGGTGTAATATTTTTCTCTCTTGAGATGCCAGCAGAGCAACTAATGCTTAGGATGTTATCTGTTAAAACTTCTATTCCATTACAAAACTTAAGAAAAGGTGATATGGATGATGCTCAATGGTCAAATTTGAGTTCAGCTTTTGATAACTTAAATACAAAAAAACTTTTTGTTGATGATGGTGGAAGTGTAAATATTAATCAACTTCGAGCAAGAGTGAGAAAACTTGCTCAAAATGAAGATAATAATATAAAACTTGTAATTATCGATTATCTTCAACTTATGCAAGGAATTGGTACAAAAGATAGACATCAAGAAGTTTCTGATATCTCAAGAGGTCTTAAGATGCTAGCAAGGGAACTTAAAATCCCTATTATTGCTTTATCTCAACTAAATCGTGGACTTGAAAGCAGACCCGATAAAAGACCAATGTTAAGTGACTTAAGAGAATCTGGAGCAATAGAACAAGATGCTGATATTATCATGTTTGTTTATAGAGATGATGTTTATAAAGAAAGAGATGAAGCAAGAAAAGAGAAAGAAGCAAAAGATAAAGGTGAAGATTATAAATCAAAATTTATAAATAAACCAATAGAAGAAGCTGAAATAATAATAGGAAAACAAAGAAATGGACCTATAGGTACTGTAAAACTTGATTTCCACAAAAATTTAACTAAATTTTTGGATAAAGAGAATGAACATGGTGCTGCTCCAATAGAAGTTATTTTTGAAAATGTAGCAGATATAGAAAAAGAAACAAATATTGATATACCGAATATCTTATAATTATTTCTAATAATTATAAGTTGATTTGTAGTAAAATAAAAAGATAATTTCAATGGGAAAAATATGCAGAACGAAAAATATTTACAAGAAGATGAAATAGATTTAAGAGAGTTATTTAAAACTCTCTGGAAACATAAAATATTTATTTTAGTATTTACCTCTATGGTAACTTTTATTGCTTTAATTTATGTCTTATTAAAAAATCCTATTCCTATTTATCAGGGTAAAATGTATTTGGAAATAGGACAAATACAAGATAAAAATTTTGCTCCTATGAGTATTGAAAAAGTTACTGACTTAGCATATATTCTAAACCTTGAATTTAAAGTAAACTCGAATATTCCTAAAAATACTTTTAATCTTATAGAAATTACTTTTGATAATATAGATAAAAATGTTATAAGTGAAACTTTAACAAGAGTTAAAGGTTTTGTTCTTGAAAAACATAAAAAACTGATAAGTTTTTATGAAAGTGCTATTATGACAAAACAGATTGGTGATATAATAATCTCAAATGAGCCTATAAATAAACCTAAAAAATCTCTTATTATAACTGCTGCTTTTGTGACAGGATTTATACTATCAATATTTTTAGTATTTTTTATGCAATTTATAAGAACTTTGAAGAAAGAAGAAATAAAATAATGACTAAAAATGAACAAAATATAAAATATAAAATAGCAATAGCAGGAACAGGATATGTAGGTTTATCAAATGGCTTACTTCTATCTCAACACAATGAAGTAATAGCACTTGATATAGTTCCACAAAAAGTTGAAATGCTAAATAATAAAATATCACCAATAGAAGATAAAGAAATAGAAGAGTATTTAAAAAAAGAAAATATAAATTTTAAAGCAACTTTGGATAAAAATGAAGCTTATAATGACGCTGATTTTATAATTATCGCAACACCAACAGACTATGATGAAAAGACTAATTATTTTAATACAAAATCTGTTGAAGCAGTTATAAAAGATGTACTTGAAATAAATCCAAATGCTACAATGGTTATCAAATCAACTGTACCAGTTGGATATACAAAAGAAGTAAGAGAAAAATTTGAAACTTCTAATATTATCTTTTCACCAGAATTTTTACGAGAAGGAAAAGCTTTATATGATAACTTGTATCCAAGTAGAATAATTGTAGGCGAACAATCAAAAAGAGCTGAAACTTTTGCAAAATTATTAGAACAAGGTGCTATAAAAAAAGATATTCCAGTATTATTTACAGATTCAACTGAAGCTGAAGCTATAAAACTATTTTCAAATACTTATCTTGCTATGAGAGTTGCATATTTTAATGAACTTGACTCTTATGCACAAACACACGATCTTGATACAAAACAGATAATTGATGGTGTAGGACTTGATCCAAGAATAGGAACGCATTATAACAATCCTAGTTTTGGGTATGGAGGATATTGTCTTCCAAAAGATACTAAACAACTTTTAGCAAATTATAGTGAGGTACCAAGTAATCTAATAGAAGCTATTGTAAAATCGAACTCTACAAGAAAAGATTTTATAGCAGATAGTATTATTAGAAAAAATCCAAAAATTGTAGGTATTTATAGACTTGTGATGAAAACTGGAAGTGATAATTTTAGAAGTTCTGCAATACAAGGAATAATGAAAAGAATAAAAGCAAAAGGTATAGAAGTAGTAGTATATGAGCCTGTATTAGATGAAGATACTTTCTTTAACTCAAAAGTGATAAAAGATTTAAGTGAGTTTAAAAAGATATCAGATGTCATAGTAGCAAATAGACTAAGTGATATTTTAAAAGATGTAGAAGACAAAGTTTATACTAGAGATATTTTTGGAAATGATTAAGGGGAAATAATTGAAGATATTAGTTACAGGAACAGCGGGATTTATAGGAAGTCATTTGGCTATAAAATTACTTGAAAGAGGAGATGAAGTAGTAGGACTTGATAATATAAACGATTACTACGACCAAAATGTAAAGTATGGAAGACTTCAAAGAGGTGGGATAATAAATAACATAGAAGATGGTAAAAATATACCTTATGGAAAACTAATAACTTCTATAACAAATCCTAATTATAAATTTATCAAAATAAATCTTGAAGATAAAAATTCTATGATGAAACTTTTTGAAACAGAAAAGTTCGATGCGGTTTGTAACTTAGCAGCTCAAGCAGGAGTAAGATATAGTTTAACAAATCCTGATGCATATATGGATAGTAATATTATAGGATTTATGAATATTTTAGAAGCCTGTCGACATAATAATGTAAAAAATTTATCTTATGCAAGTAGTTCATCTGTTTATGGACTAAATGAAGAACTTCCTTTTTCAACAAATCACAATGTAGATCATCCTATTAGTCTTTACGCAGCTAGTAAAAAATCAAATGAACTTATGGCTCACACTTATAGCCATCTTTTTGGGATATCTACAACGGGTTTGAGATTTTTTACTGTTTATGGACCATGGGGAAGACCTGATATGGCACTATTTTTATTTACAAAAGCGGCATTAGAAGGAAATAAAATAGATGTGTTTAATAATGGTGAAATGCTAAGAGATTTTACTTATATAGATGATATTGTTGAAGGTGTAATAAGAGTTATAGATAATCCTGCAAAATCTGACAAAAATTGGAATGGAAAAACAGGAGAGACTTCGACTTCATCGGCTCCATACAAAATCTATAATATAGGAAATAATAATCCTGTTAAACTTATGGATTTTATAAATGCTATTGAAAATAAATTAGGTAAAATTATAGAAAAAAATATGATGCCAATACAAGCAGGAGATGTTCCAGCAACTTATGCTGATGTCAGTGATTTAGTTCAAAATTTGGGTTATAAACCAGCTACAGCTATACAAGATGGTATAAATAAGTTTGTAGATTGGTATTTGGAATTTTTTGGATATGATAAGAAAGGAAATAAAATAAAATGAGTAAAATTTGTGTAATTGGTCTTGGATATGTTGGGCTTCCTTTAGCTCATGCTTTTAGTAGTAAATATGAAGTAGTAGGTTTTGATATATCAAAATGGAGAATAGATGAACTTTCAAGTGGATATGATAGAACATTAGAACTAACAGAAAATCAAGTAAAAGAAGCAATAAAAAATGGTATGAAATTTTCATTAGATATAAATGATATAAAAGAGTGTAATATTTATATTGTAACCGTTCCAACGCCAATAGACAAAAACAAAAGACCTGACTTAACTCCTTTAATAAAAGCTAGCGAAACAGTAGGAAAAGTTCTTAAAAAAGATGATATAGTTATTTATGAATCAACAGTTTATCCAGGTGCAACAGAAGAAGACTGTGTTCCTGTGCTTGAGAAATTCTCAAATTTAAAATTTAATGTTGATTTCTTCTGTGGATATAGCCCAGAAAGAATCAATCCAGGGGATAAAGAGCATACTGTTACTAAAATACTTAAAGTAACTTCAGGAAGTACTCCTGAAATTGGTAAAAAAGTAAATGAATTATATGCAAGTATCATAACAGCTGGTACTCATCTAGCACCTACAATAAAAGTTGCAGAAGCTGCAAAAGTTATAGAAAACTCTCAAAGAGATATAAATATAGCTTTTGTAAATGAACTAGCAATTATTTTTAATAAACTTGGTATCAATACAAATGATGTTTTAGCAGCAGCTGGAACTAAATGGAATTTTTTGCCATTTAGACCGGGATTAGTTGGAGGACATTGTATCGGTGTAGATCCATACTATCTTACTCATAAAGCTCAAAGTATAGGTTATAACCCTGAAATCATACTAGCAGGAAGAAGACTAAATGATAATATGGGAATCTATGTAGCTAATCAAGTAATAAAATTAATGATAAAAAAAGGTCATAAAATAGAAGGTTCAAATGTTCTAGTACTTGGAATTACTTTTAAAGAAAATTGTCCAGATATAAGAAATAGTAGAGTAATAGATGTAATAGAAGAACTACAAGAGTTTGGATGTAATATAGATATTTATGATCCATGGGCAGATGCAAAAGAAGTGGAACATGAATATAATTTAAAACTAATAAAAGAGTTAAATATAGCTAAATATGAAGCGATAGTTTTAGCTGTAGCTCACAATGAATTTAAAGAATTAAAACTTAAAACAGATAATAATGTAGTATTTGATATTAAATCTATTTTAGATGAAACAGATGGGAGATTATAAAGATGCCAAATAAAAAAAATTTTGCACTTATTGGGGCAAGTGGTTATATTGCACCAAGACATATGAAAGCTATTAAAGATACAGGTAATGAACTTGTAGCAGCACTTGATCCTTATGATGGTATTGGTATTATGGATAGTAATTTTCCAGAAGCTTCTTTTTTTACAGAATTTGAAAGATTTGACAGATTTGTTGATAAATGGCATAGAGATGGAAATAAAAAAATAGAATATATGGCTATTACTACTCCAAATTACTTGCATGATAGTCATATAAGATTTGCATTAAAAAGTGGAGCTCATGCAATTTGCGAAAAACCTTTAGTTTTAAATCCTCATAATATAGATCAGCTTGAAATAATTGAAAAAGAGACTGGCAAAAAAGTTTATAATATATTGCAGTTAAGACTTCATGACTCTATAATTGCATTAAAAGAAAAAATTTCTAAAGAGTTAGAAAAAAATCCAAATAAAATATATGATATTGATTTGACATATTTAACAAGCCGTGGAAAATGGTATTTTGTATCGTGGAAAGGTGATGAATCAAAATCTGGTGGAATAGCTTCAAATATTGGAGTTCATTTTTTTGATATGTTATCTTGGATATTTGGTCCAATAGAAGAAAATCTTGTTCATTTAAAACAAGCAGATGCAAATGCTGGTTATATGAAACTAAAAAATGCTAATGTTAGATGGTTTTTATCAGTGAATTATGATTATATTCCAGATGAAATAAAAGCTACAGGAAAAAGAACATTTAGAAGTATAACAGTTGATGGTGAGGAGTTTGAATTTAGTGATGGTTTTACTGATTTACATACAAAAAGTTACCAACATATATTAAATGGTGAAGGTTTTGGATTAAAAGAAGCTAGAAATTCAATCAATATAGTTTCTGAAATAAGAAAACTTAATCCTATTGGACTAGTAGGAGACTATCATCCTTTTTGTAAAAAAATATTAGGTTAAAGTTATGGCTTCTTTTTTTGCACATGAATCTTGCTATGTTGATGAAAATGTAACTATAGGTGAAAATACGAAAATCTGGCATTTTTCGCATATTTTAAGTGGTTCAAATATTGGGAATAATTGTTCATTTGGGCAGAATTGTGTAGTTGGACCAAAAGTAAATATAGGAAATGGTGTAAAGGTTCAAAATAATATTTCTATTTATGAAGGTGTTGAAGTAGAAGATGATGTTTTTCTTGGCCCTTCTATGGTATTTACAAATGTTATAAATCCAAGAGCTTTTATAGTTCGACGTGAAGAATTCAAAAAAACAGTTCTTAAAAAAGGCTGTAGCATTGGAGCAAATGCTACTGTTGTTTGTGGTGTAACTATTGGAGAATTTGCATTAATTGGTTCAGGAGCTGTTGTAAATAAGGATGTAAAACCGTATGCACTTATGGTTGGAGTTCCTGCAAAGCAAATTGGATGGGTATCAAAAGCTGGAAATACACTGAAATTTGATGAATATGATGAAGCAGTTGATACTTTTGATAATAGTAAATATAAAATCCAAAATAATAATTTAATTTTAATAGAAGAGTAAAAATGAAGATAGATTTTGCAAACTTACAATATCAACATGAATTATACAAAGATGAAATAGAAAATGCTATTTTAAAAGTGGCAAGAAATTGCAACTTTATCATGGGAAATGAAGTACAAGAACTTGAAAAAAGTCTTGAAGAATTTACTGGTGCAAAATACGCTGTATCTTGTAGTAATGGAACAGATGCATTACTTATTGCTATGATGGCACTTGATATAAAACCAGGTGATGAAGTGATAACTACGCCTTTTACTTTTATAGCAACGGCTGAAATGATAGCATTTTTAGGTGCAATTCCTGTATTTGTAGATATTGATGAAAAAACTTATAATATTAATCCTGATTTAATAGAAGAAAAAATCACTTCAAAAACAAAAGCTATCATTCCTGTATCACTTTATGGACAACCTGCTGATATGGATAAAGTAAACCAAATAGCCCAAAAGTATAACTTAAAAGTAATTATAGATGGTGCACAAAGTTTTGGTTCTACTTATGATGGCATTACAGATTCTGCACTTGCTGATATTTCAACAACTTCATTTTTCCCTGCAAAACCATTAGGTTGTTATGGTGATGGAGGAGCTGTTTTCACAAATGATGAAGAAATAGCAAATAAAATGAAAAGTTTACGACTTCATGGTCAATCAAAAAGATATCATCATAAATATATTGGTATGGGTGGAAGACTCGATACTATACAAGCAGCTGTGCTTAATGTAAAACTAAAATATTATCCAAAAGACTTGGCAAAAAGAGCTGAAGTAGCTTCTAAATATACAAAAGCTTTAGAAAATAAATCAGGATTAGTACTTCCTTTTGTGGATAAAAAAGCAATATCAGCTTGGGCTCAATACTCAATAAGAGTAAAAAATAGAGATGAAGTTCAAAATAGATTAAAAGAAGCTGGAATTCCAACAGCAGTTCACTATCCAATGCCACTTCATCTTCAAGAGTGTTTTAAATATCTTGGATATAAAAAAGGTGATTTTCCTATTTCTGAGATAGTATCAGAGGAAATTATGAGTTTACCTATGAATCCTTATGTAACAGATGAAGAAATTGCATATATCGTAAAGAATTTATAAAATTGAAAACTTTTATTCCAATAGTTAACCATAGTCTAAAGTATAACTCTTCAATAGATGGATTAAGAGGTATAGCAATATCTCTTGTTCTTCTATTTCATATATGGCCAAAATATTTTTCATTTGGATATGTAGGAGTTGATATATTTTTTGTATTATCTGGATATTTGATAACACAAATAATATATACAAAACTAGAATCAAACAGTTTTTCTTTAAAAGAGTTTTATAGAAATCGTATACGAAGAATATTTCCTGCATTAATAGTAGTTTTAACTACTACATTACTTATTGGGTATTTATTTATGTTTCCAAGTGAGTTTGAACAACTTGGACAGCATATAAAATCATCTGCACTTTTTTATGAAAATTTTAGACTCATAAAAGAAGTTGGATATTGGGATGAATCTGCATCTTTAAAACCACTTTTACATTTTTGGTCATTGGCAATTGAAGAACAGTTTTACATATTTTGGCCACTACTTCTAATATTTTTATATAAAACAAGAGTAAATATAGTTATTTCATTATCCATACTATTTTTAATACTTTTTTCTTTACCTTTAATAACTGAATTTGATAAATTTTATCATACTTTATCTCGTGCATGGGAATTAGCTTTTGGTGGTTTAGTATTTATAGTTTCTTATAAATATAAAAATATATTTTATATATTAAATAAATATAAATATTTAATATACTTGTTTTTTTTTATTTCTATTGTTCTTTCATATAATAATAGTTCTTTTAATACATATAAAACTTTTTTAATTGTATTTTTTAGTGGTTTATTAATACTTAGTATATCTTATGATAAATCAAGAACGATGTTTTCAAATAATACTTTAGTATTTATAGGTCTAATTAGTTTTCCATTATATTTATGGCATTATGTTTTGATAAGTTTTACTCATATATTTGGAGTAAAACTAGATATTTCAATTGGACTATTACTTATTTTTTTATCTGTGCTTTTATCATATTTTACATATAGATATATAGAAATTTATGCTAGAGTAAAAAGTAGTTATATTTTTGTTTTTAAATTATGTATTGTAGTTTTAATTTTAGGATTTGTAGGAGATTATATATCAAAAAAGAATGGACTATCAAATAGAAGTCATCTTGAATCAAATGAAAGTTTTGAAAAACAGTTTATAAGAACTCCTGCCCAAAATGATTTAGGGATATCTTTAGTAACAAAAATTTTAGGATATAAGCCAACAAATAATTATATAAAAGCAACTTCAGATGATATAACTAAAAAATATATGGTAATTATTGGTGATAGCCATGCATTAGCCATATATGATGGGTTATCTAATTATTATATGAGTCAAAAAGATGGGGGGGGGGTATTGCTATTAGCTCAAGATGGTTGTTCTCCTTTAATAGATACTTACTCAGGAAAAACAGAAAAAGCTAAAGAAAAATGTAAAAAAGATATTGCTAATACTTATAAGTTATTAGAAAATAAGAAATTTTATATTGATAAAGTAATTTTTGTAGAAAGAGGTCCTAAAAATATGTATTTAAAAGGATTTGGAGATATTGATAATAGCAATGATTTAATATTAAAAAAATATGAAGGAACATCTACCTTAGAAGAACACAAATCGAAATGGATAAATTCACATAATTTATTAATGAGATATTTTAATTCACAAAAATATAGTTTCTATTATCTTTTAGAACATCCTGAATTAGGATTTAATCCAATACATTGCTTAAAAAGACCTTTTAATATATTTACAAAAAGTTGTAAAATTAATTATATTGACTATTTTGATAGAAATGAAGAATATAGAAAATTAATTTTTGAGTTGTACAAAAAGTATCAAAATGTAAATGTAATTGATACTGAAAAATTATTTTGTGATGAAAAATGGTGCTATGGTATTATAAATAATAAATTATTGTATCTTGATGATGATCATTTAAGTCAAGAAGGTTCAAAATTATTATCTAGATATATTCAGAATATTATTTTTGATGGAAATTAGAATGAATAATAATGATTTTGTAAAAAATGTTTTGACACTTATGACAGGCACTACGATTGCACAAATTATTCCTATTGCAATAAGTCCGATACTTACTCGTATATATACACCAGAAGATTTTGGAATATTTGCATTCTATATTGCTATAATTTCATTATTGGCAGTTTTTACAAATGGACAGTATGATTTAGCCATAATGCTTCCAAAATATGAAAAAAATGCTATAAATATTGTTGGATTATCTTTATTAATAAATACAATATTTAGTTCTATTATTTTTTGTATAATTTTTATATTTTTTGATTTTTTTCAAGGTTTATTAGGCAAAAATTCTCTTGGACATTTTCTATACTTAATTCCTTTTTCAGTTTTTTTAATTGGTTGTTATCAAACTTTTAATTATTGGCTAAATAGAAAAAAACAATATAAAACTTTATCAATGAATAAAGTTACACAAAGTTTAACAAATGGAACTTCAAGTATTGTTTTTGGTATACAGGATTTTGGTAAAGATGGTTTAATAATTAGTCAATTTATAGCACAAGCGATTGTTGTAGCTTTTTTAATTAAAAAAGTAAAGATAGGAGTTTTATTTCAAAATTTTGAAAAAGTAAAAGTTTTGGCATTATCAAAAAGATATATAAAATTTCCTAAAATTACTATGATACAATCATTTTTTAGCACAGCAACAGCACAACTTCCCGTAGTTATTATTAGTTCTTTTTTTACGCTAAACATTGCTGGTTTTTATTCTCTTGCAAATAGGGTTGTTGCATCACCAATATCAATAATAAGTTCTTCATTCTTCCAAGTTTTTTATCAGTCTTTTTCAATAGAAAAAAATAAACAAAAATTTTATAAGATGAAATTTATTAAAATAAATGCAATGCTTTTACCTCCATTTATTTTATTATGGTTCTTTTTAGAACCTCTTTTTGGATTTGTATTTGGAGAAGAGTGGCTTGTTGCTGGTGTTTATTCTCAAATTCTTTTACCATTGTTATATATGAAATTTTTAAGCAATCTTTTTACTACAACTACTTATTTATACTATGAAAAGCAGATAGAGAATTTTATTTTAAGTGTTTTAATTACACTAACAGCAATAGCCTCTCTTTTTTTGGGTTTGCTTATAGATAATATAGTATTTGGACTAATTATAATGAGTATCTCAAATAGCTTGGTGATAGTCTTTAAACTATATCGTTCATATGAATTCGTTAAAAAAGGTATTAAATGTTAGAAATATATAAAAATTTATTTGATCAATTAAATGATAGTGGAATAGCTTATATTGTTTATAAAAGTTTAAATCATTTAGATGAAGATTTAAATGGTGGAAGAGGTGACATAGATATATTATTAGATGAAAATGATATAGACAGTTTTGATTCTATTGTACTAAATAATAATTTTTTTAAAGTACAAAAAAAAGAGAAGCCTTATTATTATATGGGAATAGATAAAGTTACACATAAATTTGTAATGCTGGATGTAAATGTACAAGTACAGTTTGGACCTAAACCTTATAAACCGTATAATTTTTCTATTGAAGTAGATAAGCTTTCTTATAGAATGAAATATGACAGGGTAAAAATTCTAGATTTAGCAGATTATATTCCTTTAATGTTTATTATGAGAGTTGCATCTTTGAGCGAGAGAGAAGAAGATCTTATAGAATTACAAGAGTTAATAAAAATACATAAAATTGAAAATGGTTATATTTTAAGAATATTAAAAGAAGAAATTTCTTTAGATTGGAATGTTATTTCTCAAGATATTTTAAAATTTCGAAGTTGGCAAGAGTTAAAAGAAAAATATTTGATGCAAGTTCTTAAAAATGTTAAAAATAATAGTGAATTATCATCTAAGCAAAAATATAAACTCCTTTTGGGCAAAATAAAAGGGATTCAAAAAAAACTGAAATATCCATCTTACAAAATAAGAAATAAAGGATTTTTAGTTGCTTTTGTTGGAGTAGATGGAGCTGGTAAAAGTACTACAGTTGGGTATATAGAAAATTTAGAATTTTTTAAAAATACTGGAATTAAAAAAGTATATTTTGGAAATAATGAATATTGGATACCAGGATTACAAAGATTACTAAAAAAAGAAGTTAAAAAGAAGTTTTTTAAATTTTTATTAGGAACATTGTCTTTAGTTGATAGACAATTAAGAATTCTCATTGCTTTATACTATATTCAATTTGGAAATATAGTGCTTGCAGATAGATATATTTATGATGATGAAATAGGTAGAATTCAAAATAAAGAAAAGAATAATAAAAAACCATTAATTAAAAGAATATATCAAAAAATCTTTGGTGTTAAAATGTGGAAAAAACCTGAATTAACAATTTTTCTTGATGTAAGTCCTGAAATCGCATACAATAGAAAACAAGATTATTCATTTGAAAAAATGCTTGAAGTGAATAAAGTTTATAAAGAATACATGTATAAAGTAGATAAAGTGAAAGTAATTAATGCTGATCAAAGCCAAAATATAATATATGATGAAATAATAAGTCTTATGTTGGATTTAAAAAGATGAAACTAACTATAAAAAAAATAATTATGAAATTATTATTCCAGTTAAAAAATCCATTTATAATTTATATATTGATTTTTTTATTATCAAAAAGAAATTTGTATGTAGATAAAAAATACTTAAATAGAGAATTATTTATTTTATTAAAAAGGTTAAAAGGATTTCATAAATTTTCCATTTCTTCAACTGGTAGTTTGATTCTTTTTTATACGAATAAAGTGATTAAGATTCCTCTTGGAGATGTTTCTAAAGAATCATTAAAAAAGAATTATGATAATTATTTAATATTAAAAAATTCAGAGTTTAATACTTTGGTAGATTATAAATTAGATATAGTTGACAAATACTATGAAATGGATAATTTAGAAAATACAACTCTATCAAACAATGAAGTAAAAAAAATATTAGAATATTTTAATGCAAAGTCAAAAAAAATTAAATTATCTTCAATAAAAGATAAATTATTTTATAATCTTTATGAGGTGAATAAAATTTGCGGGATAGAAAATGTTTTTTTTGAAGATACAGAAATTAAGTCTTGTCCCATGCATGGAGATTTAACTGAAAATAATATTATGCAGACTAAGAGCAAAAAAATAGTTTTAATAGATCTTGACAGGTTTGTAATGGAAGGAATTGCTGGATTTGATTTACTGCACTTTGAAGTTGACAAAAAATCTAGAAAATTGAAAGTATCTTTTTTTGAATGTATCAAGCAAATGATTGATAATTCTGTAATTGATAAAAATAAATTATTTCTATATATTAAATATAGGGTATCACAAGAACATAATTTCAAAATACAGCTAGATAAGAATTATTATGACAACTTTAAGAGTTTATTAAATGACAAATAAGATATATTTAAATATACATTTATTTTTAAAAAATAGTTTAAATAATATAAATATTATTATATTGATAATTTTACTTTCAATATTTTTCTTTATACCTATAGATATTGGTAGATTAGGTATAAGAATAGACGATATTTTGATTTTATTATGTATTCCTATTTTGATATTACATACTAAATATATAGTAGTAGAAAAATATATTATTCCAATTTTATTATTTTTATTTTCAGTGATGATTTCTATCCTTTATGGTTATTTAGTTATGAATGTACCATTTAATAGTGGTGATATAAATGAATTTATTAGGTATTGTAAAATTCTTTTATTTGCCATTTTATTAGGATATGTTCCTGTCGTAAAGCTTTTAGATATGACTTTTAAAATATTTTATTATGGCTCTTTTTATATCATACTTGTTGGTTATTTAGAATATTTTGATCCTTTTGGAGTAGGTAAATACTTTTCTTTATTTTATACTTCAGAAAGTCAAATATATGTAGCTATAGAACATAGTATAAGAAGAATCACAGTCACGGGAAGTGGTCCAAATGATGGTGCAATAATTGTTGCTTATTTTATTTTATTTAACTTTTTTAGTTTTTTATTTACAAATAGGAAAAGATATTTAGTACTATTTTTACTTTTATTTACAGTTTTATTTTTTACTCAGTCAAGAACTATATTGATTGGTACAGTATTCTCATTAATTTTTATCTTTTTTACCCTTAAAGGGTATTGGACTAAAAAGATATTTTTACTGATAGTTATTAGCTTAGGTATAGTTGTGTTATTCCCCCTTTTTAGTTATGTTTTTATTGGTATTCAATTACTTTTTGAAGGTGAAAATAATTCTATTTTAGTTAGATTAGAAAATGCTCAGATAGCTTATCAATCTTTTTTAAATTCACCAATTTTTGGATATGGTATTGCTAAATCTTATTTTGTAGATATGACTATGGATAGTGAGTGGTTATCTTTGATAAGTAGATTTGGTTTATTTGGAGTGATTGCATCTATAAGTTTACTTTTTTATCCATTTTTTTTTAAAAAACAAATGGAAAAAGGTTCTGATATCAATTTAAAGATATATTATTTCACACTTTTAGCTTCTTGTATTACCGGTTTTGTAGTTATGCTAACTAATAATTTTATTACAGGATATCAATCTTTTTTACCATTTGTACTATTAATGGTTTTAAGCATTAGATTATTTAATTATAACAAGGCTAAAAAATGCATATATTAATAATTTCATCTGAACATTTTATAACTCAAACACAACCTTTAGGAGGTATTTTTCAATATCATCAAGCAAATGCATTAAGTAATGATAAACATCAAATAGGTGTACTTTCTGTTGGATATATTACTCCTAGATATTTAGTTAGTAAATATATTTATAAAAAAGAAGAAAAAAAAGGAAATATAAATATTAAAAGAAAATATAAACAATTATATTTTCCTCACAGATACATACCATTCAAAATTTTAAAAAATAATTATGTACAAATGGCTGATAAACTATACAGTAAATATATAGAAGAGTTTGGAATGCCAGATATTATTCACGCACATAATTTTTTATATGCAGGAGTAATTGCTGAATTTTTAAAAGATAAGTATGGAATAAAATATATTGTTACAGAGCATAGCTCAGCTTTTGTACAAAATAAGATATCAAATGAAAAAATTAAATCAATTGGAAATGTAGCAAAAAATGCATTAAAAGTTACAGCAGTTAGTTCTAGTTTTAATAATATTTTAAAAGAATATACTAAAACTAACATAGATTTATTACCAAATATAGTAGATGATTTTTTCTTTCAAAAAAAATTTCAAAATAAGATATCTAAAAATTTTATTTTTTTGCATATTGCTAGTCTTGATAAAAATAAAAATCAAGAATTATTAATTAAAAGCTTTGAAAAAATAGCAAAATTAAATCATAATATATATCTAAATATTGCTGGAAGTGGATATATGAAAAAATATTTAGAAAGTTTAGTTAAAAAGTTAGATATTCAAAAACAAGTTAATTTTTTAGGTCGAATATCACAAGAAAAAGTAAGAGATGAAATGATGAAGTCAAATTGTTTTGTATTATCAAGTAATTTTGAAACTTTTGGAGTAGTCCTTATAGAAGCTTTAGCATGTGGATTACCACTTATTGCTACAAAATGTGGTGGACCTGAAGATATAGTAAATAAACAAAATGGAATTTTGATAAATGTAGAAAATCAACTACAACTAGAAGATGCTATGATGACTATGTATAAAAATGCTAGTAAATATGATAAAGAAAAACTTAGAGGTGATGTAGAAGAGAAATTTGGAAAAAATGCTTTTATAAAAAATGCTATGAAATATTATGAAGTAGGAATAAATAATGAACAATAAAAAACAATATCAAATATGTACAAAATGTGTAATGGACACAACTGATCCAGAAATTAACTTTGATGAAAAAGGGGTTTGTAATCACTGTAGAGAGTTTGATGAATTTACATCAAAAAGATGGTTTCCAAATGATGAAGGTGCTAAAAAACTTCAGGCTATATATGAAAAAATGAAAAAAGAAAATGTTCATAAACATTATGATTGTATTTTAGGTCTTAGTGGGGGAGTTGATAGTTCATATCTTGCATTAAAACTTTATGAAGCTGGTATTAGACCTTTAGTTGTTCATGTAGATGGTGGATGGAACAGTGAATTAGCTGTGCAAAATATAGAAAATATTGTAAATTATTGTGGATGGCATTTACATACAATAGTAATAGATTGGGAAGAGATGAGAGATTTACAGTTAGCATATTTAAAATCAGCTATAGCAAATCAAGATGTACCACAAGACCATGCTTTTTTTGCTTCACTTTATCATTTTGCTACAAAGTATGGAATAAATTATGTAATAAGTGGTGGAAATTTAGCAACTGAGAGCATATTCCCAAAAGCTTGGCATTGGAGTGCTATGGATGCAGATAATTTACACGCTATTCATAATAAATTTGGCACTAAAAAACTAAAAAATTATAAAACAATAGGTTTCTATGAACTATATTTATATTATCCATTTATCAAAAAAATGAAGACTATAAGACCTCTAAACTTTATGCCATATATAAAAAGTGAAGCATTACAAGAATTAAAAGATAAAATAGGTTATAAAGAGTATGCTAGAAAACATGGAGAATCAGTATTTACTAAATTTTTCCAAAATTATTGGCTACCTATGAAGTTTGGTTATGATAAAAGAAAACCTCATTTAGCTAGTCTTATTGTAGCAGGGCAAATGAGTAGAGAAGAAGCGTTAAAAGAACTTGATAAACCATTGTATGATGAAAAAGAGTTAAAAGAAGATAAAGAGTATATAGCTAAAAAGCTTGGAGTTAGCAATGAAGAGTTTGAAAATATTCTTCAAATGCCATCACATAAATATAGTGATTTCCCTAATATGACAGAAAAATATAATAGAATGAAAAAAGTTCAAAATTTTGTATCAAAACTACTTGGTAGAAAAATCTCAAATTATTCGTAAGGTAAAAAATGATAGCAATACTTGATTATGGAATAGGAAATCTAAAATCTATTTATAATATGTTTAAAAAAGTGGGAGTTGAATCCATCATCACATCAGATATTGAAACTATAAAAAATGCTGATAAATATCTCTTACCTGGTGTTGGTTCTTTTGACCATGGTATAAATAGTTTAAAAAATGCACCATTTTTTGAAACTTTAGAAAAAGAGGTATTAGAAAATAAAAAACCTATTTTAGGTATTTGTCTTGGGATGCAACTTTTGACAAACTCAAGTGAAGAAGGAAAAGAAAAAGGTCTTGGATGGATAGATGCACAAACTATCAAGTTTGATTTAGAGGATAAGAGTTTATCTATTCCTCATATGGGTTGGAATAAAATAAATCCTACAAATACAAATGATATTTTTAAAAATTTGGAAGATAATAGATTTTATTTCGTACATTCATATCATGTGGTTTGTAATAATGAAAAAAATATTTTAGCAACAGCAAATTATGGACAAACTTTTACTTGTAGTATCTATAAAGATAATATTTATGGTGTACAGTTTCATCCAGAAAAAAGTCATAAATTTGGTATGCAACTACTCAAAAACTTTGGAGAGATGTAATGCTACAAAAAAGAGTAATCCCTTGTCTACTTTTACATAAAGGTGGACTTTATAAAACTGAAAAATTTAAAAAACCTACATATATAGGTGATCCTATAAATGCTATTAAGATATTTAATGAAAAAGAAGTAGATGAATTGATGTTTATAGACATCGATGCAAGTGTAGAAAATAAAGAACCAAATTATAAAATGATAGAAGACATTGCAAGTGAATGTTTTATGCCACTTTGTTATGGTGGTGGAGTGAAAAATATAGAACAAATGAAAAAAATATATGCTCTAGGAGTTGAAAAAATATCTCTAAGCAGTCAAGCTGTAATCAATCCAAATCTTATAAAAGAAGCATCTAGTATATTTGGAAATCAATCAGTAATAGTAACAATAGATATAAAAAAAGATTTTTGGGGGAATAAGAAAGTTTTTATAAATAATGGTAAAAAAAACACTAAGTTGAATCATATTGATTTTATAAAACAAGTAGAGTCTTTAGGTGCTGGCGAAATAGTGATAAACTCTTGTGATAATGATGGAATTATGAAAGGGTATGATATTGAACTTTTAAAAGAAATAAAAGAAAATACAAAAGTACCAATAATAGCTCTTGGAGGAGCTGGAAATCTAAATCATATAAAAGATGTTTTTGAAAATTCAAAAGTAGATGCTGTAGCTTGTGGAAGTATGTTTGTGTATCAAGGACCACTTAAAGGTGTACTTATTAGCTATCCTCCATATCAAAAGATTCAAGAATTATTAGGAAATAAATAATGCAAACTAAAATAACTCATCTAACATCAGCACATGCTAGATATGATACAAGAATATTTTTAAAAATGTGTAGTTCTTTATCAAAAAATGAAGCTTATAAAGTTAGTTTAGTAGTAGCTGATGGTAAAGGTGATGAAATTAAAAACAATGTAAATATTTTTGATGTTGGTGCAAAAACTGGTGGTAGAATATCTCGTATGACAAAAACTGTAAAAAAGGTTTTTCAAAAAGCAGTTCAATTAAATAGTGATATATATCATCTTCATGATCCAGAACTTATACCTATAGGATTGAAGCTTAAGAAAATGGGTAAAAAAGTGATATTTGATGCTCATGAAGATTTACCAAAACAACTTTTAGGGAAACCATATTTAAATAAAACTGCCAAAAATTTGCTTTCTAAAAGTTTTGAAATATATGAAAAATATGCTTGTAAAAAGTTTGACTATATTATTACAGCAACTCCATATATAAAAGATAAATTTTTAAAGATAAATAAAAATAGTATAGATATAAATAACTTTCCAATCTTAGGAGAACTTTCAAATGATACTCCTTGGAATGAAAAAAAAGATGAAGTTTGTTATGTAGGCGGAATAGCACAAATACGAGGTATAAAAGAAGTAGTAAAAGCTATGGAACATACAAATAATATTAGGTTAAATTTAGCAGGTTCTTTTAGTGAAAAAACTGTAGAAAAAGAAGTAAAAAACTACGATGGATGGCAAAAAGTAAATGAACTTGGATTTTTAGGAAGAGAGGACATTGCAGAATTATATAAAAAATCTAAGGCAGGGCTTGTAACACTTCATCCAATAATAAATTATTTAGATGCTTTACCTGTAAAAATGTTTGAATATATGGTAGCTGGATTACCTGTAATATCTTCAGATATTATTCTTTGGAAAGAAATAGTTGAAGGAAATAATTGTGGAATATGTGTAAACCCACTTGAACCAAAAGAGATAGCAGAAGCTATAGAATATATTGTTTCTCATCCCAAAGAAGCTGAACAAATGGGACAAAATGGTAAAAAAGCTATTCTTGAAAAATATAATTGGGATGTTGAAGAAAAAAAATTATTTAAAATATATGAAAGATTAATTTGATATGAATATTTGGATATTTAACCATCATGCTTTAACTCCCGACATGAGTGGTGGGACTAGACACTATGATTTTGCAAAAGAACTCATTAAAAGAGGTCATACGGTTACTATTGTAGCTTCTAGCTTTCATTACTCAAAGTATAAAGATATGAAAGATTATAAAAACAAAGATTATTTATGTGAGAAAATAGTTGGTATAGATTTTATTTGGATCAAAACTCCAGCTTATTTTGGAAATGGAATAAGTAGAGTGAAAAATATGATTTCTTACACTTACAAGGTTTTAAAATATATACCTAAATTAAATTTAGTTAAACCAGATATTATTTTAGGATCTTCTGTTCATCTTTTTGCAGTTTGGAGTGCTTATAAATTATCATGTAGATATAAAACTCCTTTTATTATGGAAGTAAGAGATCTTTGGCCTCAAACTTTAATAGACATGGGGATATCAAAATGGCATCCTTTTATTATGTTACTTGGATCGCTTGAAAGATATTTGTATAAAAAAGCTGATAAGATTATCTCAAATCTTCCTTATGCTTATGATTATATAGGTAAATTCGTTGAGAAGGAAAAGTTTATTTGGATATCAAATGGTGTTGATTTATCGAATATAAAATATACTCCAAAAGAAAAAAGTAACAAGTTTATAATAAGCTACACAGGTGCAATAGGAGTAGCAAATAATCTTCAAATTATTCTAGATGTTGCAAAAAAGTTAAAAGATAATGAAAACATATATTTTAGGATAGTTGGAGAAGGTGCCGAAAAAGAAAAGTTAAAAGCTTTCATGAAAGAAAATAATCTTTTAAATGTAAGTATAGAAAATTCAGTGCCAAAAAATGAAGTGACAAATATTTTACAAAATAGTGATGTAGTTTTTTTGAGTTTAAAAGATAGCCCTATATATAAGTTTGGCATAAGTTTAAATAAGCTGTTTGATTATATGGCTAGTGGAAGAGTTATTATTTTTGCAGGTAATTCAAAAAACAATCCAATAAAAGATGCAAGTGCAGGTTATAGTATAGCTCCTGATGATGTTGAAGTTTTACAAAAAACTATTTTGGAAATTTATAACTTATCTCAAGAAAAAAGAGATGCAATAGGACAAAAAATAAGAAAATATGTTGAAGACAATTATTCTATTGAAATTTTAGTAGATAAATTTGAAAAGTTATTAGAAGATGAAATTAGGAAGAAAAATGCTTAAAATACTATTTGACAAAACCTTAGCACTATTTTTGATAATAATCTTTTCACCTGTTTATATAGTAGTGAGTTTACTTATATTGTTGAAGATGGGAAGTCCAATACTCTTTAGACAAAAACGACCAGGAAAAGATGAAAAGATATTTGGAATCTATAAGTTTAGAACTATGACAAATGAGAAAGATAAAGACGGAAATCTACTTCCAGATGATCAAAGACTTATAGGAATAGGGAAGTTTATAAGAAGTACTAGTTTAGATGAACTTCCTCAACTTTTTAATGTTTTAAAAGGAGAGATGAGCTTTGTAGGACCTAGACCACTTTTGATAGAATATCTTGACTTATATGATGAAACACAAAAAAAAAGGCATAATGTCTCACCAGGAATTACAGGTTGGGCTCAAGTAAATGGAAGAAATGCTATATCATGGGAACAAAAATTTAATTATGATGTTTGGTATGTTGAAAATCAATCTTTTTGGCTTGATATGAAAATAATTTGGATGACTTTTTTAAAAGTTATAAAAAGAAGTGATATTAGCTCAAATACAAGTGCTACTATGGAAAAATTTACGGGAAGTAAAAATTGAGAACAATTTATATTTATGGAGCAAGTGGTCATGGCTTGGTTGTAGCTGATATTGCCATATCTTGTGGGTATGAAGAGATAATTTTCATAGATGATAATAAATCAAAAGGTTTTTTAACTTTTGAAAATATAAAAGAAAATAATCATATCCCAATAGCTTTTGGAATAGGGAATAATAAAATAAGAGCAAAATTATATGATAAAGTAAAAAATTATAACTTTTTTTTACCAGTTTTAATACATCCAAGTAGTATAATTTCGAATAGTGTTAAAATAGAAGATGGCACAGTTATTATGCCAAATGTTGTAGTAAATGCAAAAGCAATTATTGGTAAAGGTGTTATTTTGAATACTTCTTGTGTAATTGAACACGAATGTATTATAAGAGATTTTGTACATATCTCTCCAAAAGTAGCACTTGCTGGAGATGTAAAAGTTGGAAAATTTACTCACATAGGAATAGGAAGTAGTATTATTCAATGCTTAGAAATTGGTAAAAACTCTGTTATAGGTGCTGGTTCAGTTGTTGTCAAAAATATAGCAGATTTTAAAAAAGCTTATGGAAATCCATGCAAAGAAATAGGAAATATATATGAATAAAAGAATTTTTTTGAGTGCACCACATATGAGTGGAGCAGAATTAAAATATATAGAAAAAGTATTTGAAAGTAATTATATAGCACCTATTGGTGAATATGTAAATAAATTTGAAGATAGTATCAGAAATTATACAAAATCAGAAAATGCTTTAGCTGTTACAAGTGGAACAGCAGCTATTCATTTAACTCTAAGAGTTCTTGGAATAAAAGAAGGAGATGATGTTTTAGCTTCTACATTTACATTTATTGGTTCTATAAATGCAATTTTATATCAAGGAGCAAATCCAGTTTTTATAGATAGCCATAAAGAAACTTGGAATTTATGTCCAAAACTTTTAAATAAATATCTTTGTGAGTGTGAAAAGAAACCAAAAGCTTTGATAGTAACTCATTTATATGGTCAAAGTGCTGATATAGAAAAAATAGCTGATATTTGTAAACTCCATGGAGTTTATCTGATAGAAGATGCAGCTGAAAGTTTGGGTTGTACTATAAATGGTAAACATACTGGAACTTTTGGTGATTTTGGTATTTACTCATTTAATGGGAATAAAATCTTAACTACAAGTGGTGGTGGAATGCTTGTGAGTTCAAATAAGGATTGGATTGAAAAAGCAAAATTTTACTCTACACAGGCAAAAGAACCATTTATCCATTATGAGCATTTGGAATATGGATATAACTATCGTATGAGTAATGTTTTAGCTGCTATTGGTGTTGGACAAATGGAAGTTATAGAAGATAGAGTTACTAAAAAAAGAGAGATTTTTGAATGGTATAAAGAGTTTTTAGGTGATATAAAAGAGATAAATTTTATGCCAGAACTTGAAAATAGTAGGGGTAATAGATGGCTTACAACTTTGACATTTGAAAAAAGTGATTATAATAAAGTCATGAAAGCTTTAGATGCAGTAAATGTTGAATCAAGACCATTATGGAAACCTATGCATATGCAAAAATTATTTGAAAATTCAAAATCTATATTAAATGGGGTGAGTGAAGAATTATTTGCTAAAGGAATATGTCTTGCAAGTAGTACAACTATGACAAAAGATGATGTAAAAATGATTTGTGATGTTATTATAAAAGAATTGGATTAATTTATGAACTATTTATGGGATAAACGATTTTTAGGAATTATAGTAACTATTGTTATATCTACATTTTCTCTTTACTTAGTTACTTTTTTAATTAACAAAAATATATCTTTGATAGCTTTAAGCACTATAATTATCACTAGAACTGTTTTTTCATTTTTACTTTTTGATGATTATAAACTTTCTTGGTCAAAAGCATCTACAAAAACAGGTTTGATGAAAATTTTACTTGCATTGATAAGTTTTATAATTTATATGCCTATCCTATATTATTTTTATCATATTTCTTTCAACCTTTTATTTATCGATTTGATTTTTTATACATTTATAATAAATATTTTAGTTTACGTGTACAAATATTATCACTCAATTGGAAAAAACAAAAAAACAAAAAACTTAGTAATATATGGAGCAGGAAAAGCTGGACTTCAACTTCAAAGAGAGTTTTTAAGTAGCGAATACAAACTTATTTGTTTTATAGATGATGATGAAATTTTACATCACAGAAGTATTGATGGTATTTCTATATATTCAAAAGAAAAATATTGTAGTTTATTTGAAAATCAAAAATTTGATTTGATGATTATTGCTATGCCATCAGCTTCTCAAGAACAAATAAAAATAATTTATGAATTTATGCAAGATAAATTTGAAAAAATAAAAATTTTGCCTTCGATGAATAATATTCTAAAAAAAGAAGAATTCACAAAACAACTTAAAGATATTGGAGTTGAAGATTTACTAGCACGTTATCCAAAAGATTTGGATAAAAAACAAATAGAAAACTTTATAAAAGATAAAATAGTTTTAATTACAGGTGCAGGTGGAAGTATAGGAAGTGAAATATCAAGACAGTGTAAAACATATGGAGCAAAACAACTAATACTTTTAGATCATAGTGAATTTAATCTTTATTCGATTTTAGAAGAATTAAAAGGTGAAAATGTAGTTCCTATTATGCAAAGTGTGAGAGATATAAAAGCTTTAGAAAGTTCTTTTGAAAAGTATAAACCACAAATAGTTATTCATGCAGCAGCTTATAAACACGTACCTTTAGTTGAATACAATATCTTAGAAGGTATTACAAATAATATAATTGGAACAAAAAATTGTATAGATTTATCTATAAAATATGGTGCTCAAAAATTTGTTCTTATATCAACAGATAAAGCAGTTCGTCCAACAAATATTATGGGAACAACAAAACGAATTTGTGAACTTTATGCTCAAAATGTAGAGTCAAAAAATACAGAAATTGTAGCAGTTAGATTTGGAAATGTTTTAGGAAGTAGTGGAAGTGTTATTCCAAAATTTAAATCTCAAATTGAACAAGGTAAAAATATCACGGTAACTCATCCAGAAATTACAAGATATTTTATGCTTATTCCTGAAGCTTGTGAACTTGTGCTTCAAGCTGCAAGTATTGGAAATGGTGGAGAGATATTCATTCTTGATATGGGAGAACCAATTAAGATCGTGGATTTAGCTAAGAAAATGATTGAACTAAGTGGTAGAAGTGATATAAATATAGAGTTTTGTGGATTAAGACTTGGTGAAAAGTTGTATGAAGAATTATTAATAAATGATAGTGATCAAAAAACAAAATATGAGTCAATCACAGTTGCAAATTCTACGAAGTTTGATATAAATGAACTAAATAAAAAAATAGAAGAGTTGTTAATTTGTGAAGATAAAGTAGCAAAATTAAAAGAGATTGTTCCAGAATTTGAGCATAGGCTAAATAACTAATAAATATTTAATATAATATAAATTATAATCAATATCATTAATAATATATTGAGGATTAGTTATGAAGCCTGCTTTTTCTTTACTTGAATTGATTTTTGCCATAGTTGTTTTAGGAATTATAGTATCTGTAGCAGTTCCAAAGTTTTTAGATACTAGAGATAGTGCTTTAGTATCGACTATAAAAAGAGATGTAAATACAGCTATAAATTCTATACAAAGTTACTATCTACTAAATCAAAAAATAGAAAAACTAACAGATGCTATGGAAATAAGTGATTCAAACTGGAAAGTAGAAGATTTAAAATTAACTGATAAAAACTCTTGTTTAACTATTGAAGTAAAAACATCTTCAAATGAAACAAAAAACATCGAATTAGTTGTTGATTCTACAAAAGAGACAACAATATGCAAAAAATTAAGGGATGCAGGATTAGTTTCTAAAAGTGTAGAGTTATATTAGATTTTATTCTTCTTTTCTAACTCTTAAAAATGAAGCGAATTTTGGTTTGTTATTTTTTGTTAAACCATAATATTTAAAAGTTACAATATCTCCAATTTTTGGTGGATTTTCTCTATCTTTATTTGTAAAACCATTTCCTAAATTGAAAGTTATTCCATCTTTTTGTTTTATAACTAAACTTTTAAATTTTCCATTTTTATAGTTGTGAGAAATCACAACTCCTTCTTCATCAAAAAAAGTTTTTACTTTGAGTATATTTGAGTTTCGTCCTTCTTGATACTCTAAAAACGGATTTTTTACCATAACTCCTTCAGCTTTTTTTTCTAGCATTTGATTTAAAAATTTGTTTAAATGCTCTTTATCTTTACAAACTATTTGAGGAATAATTTTAATAAAATTATTTGGATTTATTTTTAGCCAATCTTCTAATTTTTTTAGTCTGGTGTCAAAATCACCTTTTGTATTAGGAACTTCAAAAATATTATAAGTTATTTGTTCCCAAGCTTTTGAAGGTTTTGTATTTAAAACTATACTTTGAATATTTTCAAAGTCATTTATTTTTGTATAAAGTTCACCATCTAGTTCAAACGGTGGAAGATTTTGTATAAACCAACTTGGCGCATAAATTTTATTACCATTTTTGCTTAAGAGTTCTTTACCATTCCAGTAAGCTCTTATTCCATCTAATTTTTCACTCATATACCAGTTATTTATATTGTCTTTTTTTTCATCATAAATATTTGCTTTTTGTAGTTCAAAAGAAAATCCATAAATTGTAAGAAAAAAATATAATAAAAGTTTCATAATTAAACCACCAAATAAATTTATTATATTTTTAATATTCTTAAAAAACATCATAAAACCCTAATAAATATTTGGTTAAAATAAATCGCTTTTCACAAATATTATATAAGGACTTACTTTGAGTGAAAAAATTGTGTTAGATGAAAATAGCAAAAATACATTACTTGATAGCATAAGAACTATAAATGATTATCCAAAACCTGGAATTATTTTCAAAGATATCACTACTTTATTGAATAATAAAAATGCATTTAATCTTTTAATGGACCATTTAGAAGAAAGATACAAATCATACAATTTAGACTATATTGCAGGAGTTGAAGCAAGAGGTTTTTTCTTTGCTTCGGCACTTGCTAGTAGATTGAAAATTGGTTTTGTTCCAGTTAGAAAAAAAGGAAAATTACCAAGTACAACAATATGTGAGAAATATGAATTAGAGTATGGTTTTAGTGAAGTTGAACTTCATCTTGATGCTTTTAATAATGAAAAGAATGTAAATGTTTTATTGATTGATGATATTATTGTTAGTGGTGGTACAGCTTATGCCGCTGCTAATTTAATAAAAAAATTGAATGTAAATTTAGTTGAATCATGTTTTTTAATGAATATTGCTATTTTAGATGGTGCAAAAAAATTAAGTGAAATATCACCAGTTTATTGTGTATTAGAAATTTGAAAAAAGAAGAAAAAAAATGAGTAATTATATCCCAAAACCTAGTGTTTTTGACCCAGATGAAAAAGGGCAGTTTGGTATTTTTGGTGGACAATATGTTCCTGAAACTTTAATGCCAATTTTAAAAGAATTAGAAAATGAGTATAAAAAATATAGGTTTGATAAAGAGTTTTGGGCAGAAGTAAATGCTTTATTAAAAGATTATGTAGGTAGAGAAAATCCATTATATTTTGCTTCAAATATAAGTAAAGAACTTGATGCAAAAGTTTATTTAAAAAGAGAAGATTTAAACCATACAGGTGCTCATAAGGTAAATAATGTTATTGCTCAAGGTTTGTTAGCAAAAAGAATGGGAAAAACAAAAGTCATTGCAGAAACAGGAGCTGGACAACATGGAGTTGCAACAGCAACAATTGCTGCACTTATGGGTTTAGAATGTACTGTTTTTATGGGTGCAAAAGATGTTGAAAGACAAGAGTTAAATGTATTTAGAATGAAACTTTTAGGTGCAAAAGTAATAGCAGTTGAAAGTGGAAGTAAAACTTTAAAAGATGCTATGAATGATGCAATAAGATATTGGGTTACAAATGCACGAGATACTTTTTACATAATTGGTACAGTTGCAGGTCCTCATCCATATCCTATGATGGTGAGAGATTTTCAAGCTGTTATTGGTTATGAATCAAGAAAACAGATTTTAGAAAAAGAGGGCAAACTTCCTGATTATGTTGTTGCATGTATTGGTGGAGGTTCAAATGCTATTGGTATGTTTTCTCATTTTTTAGAAGATAAGGATGTAACTTGTGTTGGAATAGAAGCAGGAGGACTTGGTCTTGATACAGATAAACATGGATGTTCTTTAGAAAAAGGAAGTCCTGGAGTTCTTCATGGACAATGCTCATATTTACTTCAAGATGAAGATGGACAAATTTTGGAAGCTCATAGTATAAGTGCAGGTTTAGATTATCCAGGAATTGGTCCAGAACATTCTTTTCACAAGGATAATAAAAGTGTGAAATATGATTCAATAACAGATAAAGAAGCAATAGATGCATTTGTGTGGTTAAGTAGAAGTGAAGGAATTATTCCCGCATTTGAATCATCTCATGCAATTGCATATTTAAAAAAAGCAAAAGATAAAATAAAAGGGAAAACAGTTATTGTGTGTTTATCGGGTAGGGGAGATAAAGATATGGTTCAAGCAAAAAGTTTGCTGAATTTCAATTAAAAAAAGGAATATTTTGTATGAAAGAGCTCTTTAAAAAAATCCAACCCTACTCAGGAAAAATATTTGCAATATTTTTAGTATTATTTATATCTTTTCTAATATATAGCTTATCTCAAGCTCCAGTTGAAGGGATTGATGAGAAATTCAAATATTTACTTGAAAAGCATGGATATATAATACTTTTTGTTTGGGGAATGCTTGAGGGTGAAGCTGGGCTTGTTATGGCAGGATTATTAGCTCATAAAGAGATGATGAATTTGTATTTGGCTATATTTGTTGCAGGTCTTGGTGGCTTTGCAGGTGATCAAGTATATTTTTACATAGGAAGATTTAATAAAGAGTCTGTTCATAGAAAATTTAGAGGGCAAAGAAGAAAATTTGCATTTGCTCACCTTTTATTAAAAAGACATGGTTGGCCTATTATTTTTATTCAAAGATATATGTATGGAATGAGAACAATAATTCCAATTTCAATAGGATTAACAAGATATGATGCTAGAAAGTTTGCCTTTATAAATCTAATCTCAGCTTGGTGTTGGGCTGCTCTTACGATAGTACCTGTTTGGTATTTTGGAGAACAAATTATGATTGTATTACATTGGGCAAAACAGCATTGGTATATGGCAATTCCTATTGCAGCAGTAGTTGGAGGAAGTATTGTTTACTATTTTCATAAAGCAACACAAAAAGTTGAAAAAAGGATGAGAAATGAAAATTAATATTGTTGAAATAAATAAAAAAAAGAGTTTTGATACAGAAATAATTTTTGTAAAAGATATTGAAACTTTAAAAGAAGATAAAGAACTTTTAGAAATTTTAGAGTTTAAAGCAAAAGATGAAAGTTGTGTATTATTAGCTGAATCAAAAAAAATATATGTTGGATATGAAGAATCTTCATATGATAGTTTAGCAATTGCAACAGCAACAGCAGTTAAAAAATTAAAATCAACAAAATTTAAAAGTGCAAAAGTAATTTTAGATAGATGTTTAGAAGATAATTTCAAAGCTTTAGTTGAAGGAGCACTTTTAGGTCAATATACATTTGATGAATACAAAAGTGAAAAAGAGACAAAAAAAATTGAATTAAGTTTTATTGTTGAAAATAAAAATTCTAAATTAGAAGATATTTTAAAAGAATCAACAATAATTTCAAAAGCAGTAAATAAAGCAAGAGATATGGTAAATAGTGCTCCAGCAGATTTTTATCCACAAATTATGGCACAAATGGCAGAAAAATTAGCGCAAGATGTAGCTATATCTTGTGAAGTTTTTGGTGAAAAATTTTTAGAAAAAAATAAAATGATGGCAATGCATAGTGTAGGAAGAGCCTCAGTTCACGAATCAAAACTTATTCACTTAACATATAAACCCAAAAAACCTAAACATAAAGTAGTACTTGTTGGTAAAGGTTTAACTTATGATTCAGGTGGTTTATCTTTAAAACCAAGTGATTTTATGGTTACAATGAAAGCAGATAAATCAGGAGCTTGTGCAGTATTAGCAACCATTTGGGCTATTGCTAAACTTGAACTTCCTATTGAAGTTCATGCTATTTTAGGTGCTGTTGAAAATATGATTGGTGGAAATGCCTATAAACCAGATGATATACTTAAAGCTAAAAATGGTAAAACAATAGAAGTAAGAAATACTGATGCTGAAGGAAGACTTGTTCTTGCTGATTGTTTATGTTATGCTCAAGATGAAATCAAAAATATTGATTATATATTTGATTATGCAACTTTAACAGGAGCTTGTGTTGTTGGAGTTGGCGAATATACAACTGGAGTTATGGGAAATTGTGAAACTTTAAAAAGAAAAGCTGTTTCTAGTGCTTTAGATGCAGGAGAATATGCAACTGCACTTGATTTTAATAGATATTTGAAAAAATGTATAAAATCAGAAATTGCAGATATTTGTAATGTTGCAAATACTAGATATGGTGGAGCAATAACAGCTGGAATGTTTTTAGATAACTTTATATATGAAGAAAATAAAAATAAATGGATACATTTTGATATAGCAGGTCCTGCATATGTTGAAAAAGCTTGGGGATATAATCCTTATGGAGCAAGTGGTGCAGGTGTTAGAACAACTATAAAACTTTTACAAGAGCTATTATAAAAAGGAAGATTATAATCTTCCTTTTTAATTTATTTGATAGTCTATTGGAATAGTAACATTCCAAACACTTTTTTTCAATTCTTCTGGAATTTCATCGAAATTGCTTATTTTAATTAGAAGTTCAATAGAAGCTTCATCAAGTTTTTCAAACGAAGATTTACCTAAAACTTTAACATTTTTAATTTCACCATTTTTCAAAATATCAAAATTAACATGAACTTTTCCTGTTTGATTTAATCTTTTTGCAGCCTTTGGATAGACTTTATTCTTTTCAACAGTAGCTCTTACTTTTGCTAAGTATTTTGCTTCTATACTATCAATTTGATTTTGGTTGATAGTTGGAGCTGATACTTGTTCTGTTGGTTGAATATTTGCAACTTCTTTAACATCTTCATGTTTTTTTTCTACAATTTTTTCAATAGGCTTTTCATGATGTTTCTTATGATGTTCTTTATGTTCTTTTTTTGGTTTATCATGTTTCTTTTTTATTGGAGTTGGTTTTTCTACTATTGGCTCAGGTTCAGGCTCTGGCGGTGTTGGTTCTGGTTCACTAACTGGCTGAGGCTCAACGATTGATACACTATTTAATGATATTTTTGTAACTACTTCCTCTTTTGCTGGTGGTGTAACAAAAATATCAGCAAATACAAATAATAGAAAAAAAGCTGCAATAGAATAAATACCACTTGTAATAAAAAAAGAGTTTAAATATCTTTTCATCTTCTTATCACTTTTTTGTTACTATTGATACATTAGAATATTGATTCTTTTTTAGCATATCAAGTACTTGTACGAATGATTCGAATCTCGTATTTTTATCTGTGTTTATGTGAATTGGTGTCTCTTTAGTTTTTTGTAAAATTTCACTTTCAATACTTTCTAAAGTAGCAACTCTATCTTCAATCATTAATTGACCATCTTCTTGAATTACAAGTATTACCTCTTTATCAGGTTTTAAATTATCTGCATTTGAAGCATTTGGTAATGAAATTGGAATAATACCTCTTGTAATAAAAGTTGAAGTTAATAAAACTATAGCTAAAAGTACAAGTAATACATCAATGAATGGAATAACATTTATTGAATCATATTTCTTCAGCTTCATATAAACTCTCCGTAACTTCTACATATCTACTTAATATATTATAAAATACCATAGAAATAATTGCAACAACAAGACCAACAGCAGTTGCTTTTAATGCTAATGCTAAAGATTCCATAATTTTTGCAGCTTCTATGTCACCATTTCCCATATTCATAAACGTAAGCATAATTGCTAAAACAGTTCCAAGTAAACCAATATATGGTGAATTAGAAGCAATAGTTCCAATAATTGTTAAGTGTTTTGTTAATGCAATGTCTAAGTGTTTTTTGTTTTTATAAGATTTTATATCTATATTTCTATAAAAAATGATTCTTTCAACAAAAAATAAAACAGCTATAAAACTCATAATTACAAGTAGAACGATAACTCCATAATCAACTAAATGTTGTAACGTTTCAATATTTTCCATATGCGTCCTTAAAAAAATTTGTGTTATTATACTACTATAGTGATAATAATTATCTTAATTGTAAGAAAAAATTAAAAATTTGTTAAATAATCATTAAAAGAGATTATGTAAAATTTCACCAGTAAATCTTCACTAATTAAAATACAAGGAAAACAATTTGCGTAAAATCATAGTATGTTCTCTTTTTTTTAGTTTATCTTTTGCAGATAATTTAGACCTTTTGCAAAAAGATAAAAAAGAATCAAGAGAGCTTGAAAAACAATATATAGAGTCAAGTTATGAAAGCTTGAAAAATGATTGGATAGGTTCGATAGATTTTAGTTCAGGGCTATCTCAAACTCACTCTTTTTCAGATGAAAGTGATAAAAATAAAAGTAATAAATTTGGAAAATCTGCATCAATAGGATTTACACAAAGTATTTATGAATCTGGTGGAATAGAGTTCACAATTCAATATGCAAAAGATAAATTAAAATACGATTTATTATCTTGGGAAAATCAAAATTCTCAAATCTTACAATCTATATATGATACTTTATTAGAAATATCTAAATTGAAATTTCAAATCATTCAAGGTAAATATCAACTTGAAAATAAAGATATAGAGCTAATTATAAAAAAAATACAATATGAAGCTGGTAAAACTGATATTGTGGAGTTAAATAATGCAGTTATGAGTAAAAATACTCAAATAAAAAGTAATATAGCTTTAGAAAACTCTTTAAAAGATAAAGAGTTTGAATTATCAAAATATACAGATTTAAAATATGATGAGATTGAAATATTGGATTTTAATAATGTCTCAAAAGAGGATTTTATAAATCAAAACTTAGATATTTTACAAGAAGATTCAAAAGTTGAAATGTTAAATACAAATTATAAAAAAATAAAAACAAACTATTTACCAAAAGTTGCATTATCTACAAAAGCAAGTTATAGTAATTCAGATGAAAAAGAAAATATTATGATAAGAGATACCAACAAAGATGATGCTCAATCAAGTGCTAGTTTGACTTTAAGTATGCCTTTATATGATTATAATAAATCAAATAAACTTCAAGAAGCAAAATTAAACTATTTAAAACAAAAAAGTAGTGTAAATGATTTAAAAAATGAAGTAGCTTATGATTATGAGCAAATTTTGAATGAAATTGATACTTATGAAAAACAAAATAAAACAATTGCTGAAAATATTAGATTATATGATGATTTAATTGCTGCAAATAAAATATCAAATGAAGCGGGAATGACTTCAGTTTATGATTTAGATATTCTAAGAAATACAAAACAGATAAATGAATATGATTTAATGATAAATGACATTAACATAAAATTACAATATTCAAAATTATATTTTAAAATAAAAGGGTAACATAAAATGCAAAATAAAGATTTATTAGAAGAGTTAGAATCTTTTAGTACTAAAAAAAGAGTAAATAAAAAGCTTATTTATATAGCAATTGCTATTGTTTCATTTATAGTAATAGTTTTATTTTTTATATTTAATGGAAGTGATAAATCAAATAAAGTTGAATATACAACAAAAAAAGTGACACAAGGTGATTTAAGTGTAGTTGTAAGTACAACAGGAAATTTAAATCCAACAAATAGTGTTGAAATAGGAATTGAAGTTTCAGGAACTTTAAAAGAAATTTTTGTTGATTTTAATGATGAAGTAAAAGCTGGACAAATTTTAGCAAAAATCGATACAGTTAAACTTCAATCACAAGTTGATAGTTCAACAGCAGCTTTAGCAATAGCAGTTGCAAATCAAAAAGAGAGCCAAGTAACATTAAATAATAAAAAAACACTTTATGATAGAACATTAAATATGTATAAAAATTCTGGAGGAAAATATCCTTCAAAAAATGAACTAGATGATACAAGATTTTCTTATGAAGCTGCAATAGAGTCTTTAGAAGCTGCAAAAGCAAAAGTTCTTCAATCTCAATCAAATTTAAAAACAGATAAACAAAATCTTGAAAAAGCTTCAGTTAAATCTTCAATTGATGGAATTGTATTAAATAGAGAAGTTGAAGTTGGACAAACTTTAGCAGCAACTATGTCTGCTCCAAAACTATTTACAATAGCAAAAGATTTGACAAATATGGATTTGATTGTAAGTATAGATGAAGCTGATGTTGCTGATATAAAAAAAGATTTACCTGTAACATTTACAGTTGATGCAT
This sequence comes from Arcobacter lacus, assembly GCF_003063295.1. Classification (NCBI taxonomy): domain Bacteria; kingdom Pseudomonadati; phylum Campylobacterota; class Epsilonproteobacteria; order Campylobacterales; family Arcobacteraceae; genus Arcobacter; species Arcobacter lacus. Next base: position 52,058 of record NZ_MUXF01000001.1, on the reverse strand, counting down.
ATGCAAATAGAACATTTAATGGAAAAGTTAAACAAGTAAGACTTAATCCAGTTGATACAAATGGAGTTGTAACTTATGAAACTGTTGTTTCTGTTGATAATGAAGATTTACTTTTAAAACCAGGTATGACAGCAACTGCAAAAATTATTACAAAAGAGAGTAAAAATAAACTTCTTATTCCAAATGGTGCATTAAGATTCAAGCCAAAGATGCAAGAGCAAAAAAATGGTGGTGTAAATTTAGTTGGACCAAATATGAATAGACCTGCAAATGTTGCAAGAGATTTAACTAAAAAAGAGTTATCTCCTATATTTATTTTAGAAAATAATCAACCAAAAAGAGTTATGGTTAAAGTTTTGGATAGTGATGGAAAATTAACATCAATAGAATCTGAGCAACTAAAAGTAGATGATGAGGTAATAATTTCACAAAAGAGTGATGATGGAAAATAGAAAAGTTATCATAGAGTTTAAAAAGATTATAAAAACTTATGGTTCTGGTGATACTCAAACTCATGCTTTAAATGGAGTGGATTTAAAAATATATAAAGGTGAATTTGTAGCAATAATGGGAGCTAGTGGAAGTGGAAAATCTACCTCTATGAATATGATAGGTTGTTTAGATAAACCAACTAGTGGAGAGTATCTATTTAATGGAATAAATGTAGAAAAACTAAATAGAAATCAAATGGCTTTGTTAAGAAGAAATTATTTGGGTTTTGTTTTTCAAGGGTTTAATCTTTTAGGTAGAACTTCTGCTTTAGAAAATGTTGAATTACCTTTAATTTATAGAAAAATTCCAGCAAAAGAAAGAGAAATTTTAGCCACGGAAGCTTTAGATAAAGTAGGACTTGGAAGTGTTATAAAAAATACTCCAGCAGAACTTTCAGGTGGTCAACAACAACGTGTTGCTATAGCAAGAGCAATAGTAACAAATCCTTTAGTTTTACTTGCAGATGAACCAACTGGAAATCTTGATAGTATAAAAAGTATAGAGATTATGAATTTATTAAAACAATTAAATAAAGAATCTGGTATTACAGTTATTATGGTGACGCATGAAGAAGAAATGGCTTCTTATGCAGATAGAATAATATATTTTAGAGATGGGCACATAGAAGATAGTTTAAAAAAAGGATATAAATAATGTTATCAAATGCCTTTTTAATAGCAATCAAAGAAATAAGAAGAAATATTTTACGTTCGATTCTTACAATTTTAGGAATTGTAATTGGAGTTGCTTCAGTTATTGCAATGGTTATGATTGGTGATGGAACAACAGCTAGTGTAAAAGATAGTATTACTAAACTTGGAACTAATATGCTAACTTTAAGAGTCGGGCAAGAAAGAAGAGGAGCTCCAAGAGAAGATAATAGTTCAAAATCTTTTCAAAATGAAGATATAACTGCAATTAAAAATGAGATACAAAATATTAAAGCTGTTGCAGCTGAAAATTCAACAAAAATAAATATAGTTTATGGAAATAAAAGCCATAGTTCTTCTGTTATTGGAACTAGCAATGATTATTTTATAATTAAAGATTGGGCAATAACAGATGGTAGAAATTTTGATGATAGCGAATTAAGTAGTGGAAAATCTTCTTGTATTATAGGAACAACGATTGTAAATCAACTTTTTGGGGATGAAAATCCAATAGGTGCAAGTATCAGACTAAAAAATATGACTTGTAGTGTTATTGGTGTTTTAGCTTCAAAAGGAGCTGCAGCTTTTGGAAATGATCAAGATGAAATAGTTATAGTTCCTTTAAAAATGTATCAAAGAAAAATCAAAGGCGATAAAGATATATCTTCTATTATTATTTCAATAACAGAAGAGAGATATATAGAAAATGCAAAAACAGAAATTACATCTTTAATGCAAGAAAGACGTGCTGTAAAAATAGGTGAACCAGATAATTTTCATATTAGAGATATGAAAGATATATTAGATACTATGACTTCAACTACAAATATGTTAACATATCTTTTGGGTTCAATAGCAGCAATTTCTTTATTAGTTGGTGGAATAGGTATTATGAATATTATGTTGGTTTCTGTAACTGAAAGAACAAGAGAAATAGGAACTAGACTTGCAATTGGAGCTATGGAAAGTGAAGTTTTATTACAATTTTTAGTAGAAGCAGTGGTTTTATCTACTTGGGGTGGAATAATAGGAATATTTTTAGGTTTAGGTGTAGGTTATGCAATTGTAAATATGATGCAATTACCTTTTATATTAAATAATCAAATTATTATAATATCTTTTGTATTTTCAACTTTGATAGGTATTGTTTTTGGTTATTTCCCTGCGAGAAAAGCAGCAAGATTAAATCCAATAGATGCTTTAAGATATGAATAAAATAGATATCTTTTAGATATCTATTTATTTAAACTTTTTAATAAATTTGATGGGCTATTCCCCAAAAAATCTTCGTGTTCTAAGTTTGCACCATTTTCAATTAAATACTTTATACTATTTTGTTTGTTATATAAAATTGCATAAATTAATGGAGTAGAATTAATATCATCAATTACATTGATATTCAAACCACAATTCTTTAAACATTTCATAACTTTTATATTGTCATTATAAACTGCAAAATTCATTGCTAAGAAGTTTGGAGATACTTCTGTACTTATATCTAATTCTATTAATTCTTTGATTACATCTGTTTTATTTTTTAAAATTGCCCAATATAAAGCATTTCTTCCTTTACAATCTCTAGCATTTATGTCTAAAATTTTTAATCTAAACATTTCAATCAACATAACCCATTTTTCACCTGTAATTAATGATGAAAATATATTTGAAACAATCTGTTTGTTTATATTTTTGTCTAAGAGAAAGTTATTAGACATTTTAAATCCTTTATATTAATGATAATTAGTATCGTAATATAAAGAAACTTAAAATGAATTTAAAAACATTAATTTAATTGTAGATTTTCTTCTTTTGATTTTTTAAATTTTTTAGATGTTTTAGGTTGATAAAGCATATGATGCCATAAAGCAAAACCACATAATGCAACACCAGCAACAATATGAGTTTTTTTAGCAAGACTATTTTTCATAAACATAGAAGTTACAACTGTTGCACCTAGCGTTGCAGTCATTCCTATTTTAGCAACTTCTTTTTGCATTTCTAAATCAAATTTCATATCTTTGGTTCCTTTTTTTTCTTCTTTCTACTGTTTTTATAGTTTTATTTACTGTTTTAATTGTTAAAATTGCTGTTAAAGCAGTTGCAATTGGTAATAATATTGGCATAATAATTCCTTTGATAATAATTATCGAAATTCTATCAAGAAAAACTTAAATAGAACTGATAACTATTATTGGAATTTTTATTTAATATTTACACCTTTTATTGAATTTAACAATAAACCAATTGTTGTACCATTGTGAAGTACTGCTGTAACTATTGGAGAAAACACTCCAAATGTTGCTCCTGCTAAAATAGCAGAGTTTATACCAACTGTTGCATTGAAATTGTTATTTATCAAATTCATTGTTTTATTTGCATACTCTTTTGCTTCAACAACTGCTGCTATATCATCTTTTAATAAACTAATATCAGCAGTTGCTTTTGCTATATCTGCACCTCTACTCATAGAAATACCAACATGAGCTGAAATTAAAGCAGGAGCATCATTTATTCCATCTCCTACAAATGCAACTTTTTTACCTTTAAGCATAAATTCTTTTACTATGCTTGCTTTGTCTTGAGGTAAAAGTTCTGCTCTTACTTCGTCTATTCCTAACTCTTTTGCAATTCTATGTGCTTTTTCTTTTGTATCACCAGTTAGCATAATTATCTCTTTTACACCAAGTTTTTTTAGTCTTGAAATAGATTCTTTAGCATTAGATCTTAACTCATCAGAAAGTCCAATAGTTCCTAATAATTTTCCATCATAACCAACATAAAGTAAAGTTTTTCCATCTTTTAATGAGTTCTCAATATTAGCTTTATGTTCACTAAAATCAATTTTTTCATCATCTTCTAAAAAATGACGACTTCCAATAATTACAGATTTCCCATTAACTTCAGTTTTTACTCCATGTGCAACTATAAATTCAACTTCTTCATGATGCATATGTACAAAGCCTCTTTGTTTTGCTGCTTTTACAACAGCTTCCGCTACTGGATGAAAATAGTGTTCTTCTGTTGAAGCAGTAAGATTTAGTATTTCATCTTCCGTCCATTTGGGATTATATGATTCTACACTTATTACTTCAAGCTCTCCACCAGTTAAAGTTCCAGTTTTATCAAATACAAAAGTATCAGCGCTACTTAAAGCTTCAATAGATTTTGCACCTTTTATCATAATTCCATTATGACCAGCTTTTGAAATAGTTGACTTAAAAGCAACTGGAGTTGCAAGTTTTAAGGCACAAGAATAATCAGCTTGCAATATTGAAGCTACTCTTTCAAAATCTTTTGTAAAAATATATGAAACTCCAGCAAGTCCCAATGTTACCGGAACAAGTTTATCAGCAAGACGATTTGCTTTTAGTTGAACTGATGATTTTTCATTTAAAGAGTTTTCTATGTAGTGTTTTATTCTTTGAGTTGCTGTATTTGCTCCAACATGTTCAGCCCAAATTCTAAATCTTCCTTCTTCAACAATAGTTCCAGAGATTACTCTATCTCCTCTGTATTTAACAACTGGTTGTGCTTCTCCTGTCATAGAAACTTGATTTACGCTACCACTTCCTTCAACTATATGACCATCAACAGCTATTGTATTTCCAACACCAACTACAACAATATCGCCAACTTTGATATCTTCACTTTTTACTAAAATTTCAGTTATTTTGCCATCAATTTTTTTCTCTACCCAAGCTTCTTCAACGTTTGGTTTTGATAACTCTTTTAATAAATCATCACTTTTATGTACAGTTGTTTCTTCTATATATTCACCAAGCTCAATCATTGCATTTGTTGAATTTGCTGCTAAATAGTCTTTTCTATATATTGAAATTGCAACGGCTGCACTTTCTAAAACTTTTGAAGTTAATCCTTCATTTAATAACTCTTTTGAACCTTCAATTAATAAAGGAATAGAAGCTACTGTTGTAACACCAGCCTTTAAAGTATCATTTGTAATAAATCTTTCAGCTACTAATGCACTAGTTGCTCTAATAGTACTATTCATAGATGGTTCATCACTACTTACACAAGATACGCAAACACTTGCCATTTCATTTTCACAAGATTTTAATAATTCTTCAACAGATAAAGAGTTTAGAATTTTTTCTAAAGAATTTGTAATATCTTTATCTAATTCAAAAATAATACTAAAAGCTTTTTTATTTATTCTAACACTTTGTACACCATCTATTTTAAGAAAATAGTTTTTTAAAATATCTTCATCAATAAATTTCTCTTTTAATAAAGCAAATTTATAACGAACTCTTGAAGGAGTTTGGTGTACTTTTTCAAATTTATTTTTCATTTTACTGTTCTTGTTGTGCTTGTATTTGTGCTTTTGCGTCTTCGTATCTTTCTTTTAACTCTTCCATTCCTGCAGAGAAAAGTTCACTTCCTTTTCCAAAAACTTTAAAAATTGTTTCTTGAGCATTTTTATTAGTAAGTAAATATGTAACTGCTGCACCTATTAATGCACCTTTTACAAAATCACCATTGAAAAATCCATTTTGTGTTGTTGTATTATTTGTTGGTACTGTTTGTTGTGTAGTTTGGTTAACATTTTGATTTAAATAAGGATTTTGATTTATATTTATTCCTGTTTGTCCATTTTGATTTCTTGTATTATCTATGTTTAAATCATATTGATTTTGGTTTTGATTTGTAGCCATTTTATTCTCCTTCAATTTCTATATTTTGATTTGTTAAATATTTTTGTTCAATTTTTTCTTCTATTACTTCTAGTGCATAAATTCCAGCAGCTCCAATACTAAGAGCAGTCATTGCTTTAAGCCAACTATTTTGACCAATATAATTTGCAGTTGCAATAGCACTTCCAGTTGCAATAGCACCTTGAGAAGTTCTTTTTACTGTATCTTTTATCGCATCATTTCTTGAAATTTGTTTGCTTTGAACTTTTTTATAGTTAATTGCACTACTTACAACAGCACTTGCAATTGCTCCACTTATTACATGTCCTAAAACATTTCTAGGTGTTCCTGTGTTGATTGTTAAATCTTTCATTATTTTGTTTCCTTAGCTTTTGGTTTTCTTACATATTTTCTTTTTGTCTTTGTTTGTTCAGCTTTTTCTTCTTTTTTTTCAAATTTTTCTTTGATAGTCTCTTTTGTAGAATTAATTTTTTCTTTTACCTCTTCAAGACCATCTTTTGTTTTTTCAAGTATTTTTGAAGTTTTATCTTTTAATTTATCACTTTTGTTATAAGCTACAACAGCACCAGCACCTAAAGCCAATCCTAATAGAAATGGTAAAGCCATAATTTACTCCTCTTCTTGATTTTGTTTTGAAATATAGTTATTTAAAAGTGCAATTATTGCACCACCAAAAGCTGCTCCACTAACCATAGACATATTTAGTTTTGAAAAAATTTGTGAAATAGAACTTTCATCAATATTTCCAGACATAATATCATCAAGTATTACTTGATATTCTCCTAATTTTTCCATTATATTTGTTTGAGAAAAATCACCATTGTTTACACTAGTATTGTAATGAGTTAAAACACAATTTCTAAATGCTGGTAAATGATTATTATAAGAAGCTGCTTGAAGTCTAAATATAACATCTCTTACGTCTGTATCAGTTGCATAAGATAATAGATTATTGTACATAGCAATATTATTTATCTCTGCTGCAACTCCCATTTCGCAACACTCAATTAAAGTATTTGGTATTTCTACTTTAGTTGCCCAATTATTAAAAGGAACTTCAATATTGTATTTTTGCATTAATTGAATAAGTGCAGAATAATGAATAGCTTCAGCCTCTTTTATATTTACAAAAGGTTGAACTAAACCAAACTTTTCAATAATTTTTGAATAAGTTTCATATGCTTTAAATTCATCATAAACAGCTATTCTTAAAATTTGTGTTCTAATTGGAATAGGACTATTTATATCAACTCTTGCACTAATTAAAAGTTGTTCATCAAGATTTTCATTCATCAAATAACCTCCTTTGCAAGTTTATTTATTAAAATTGATAACTCTTCAATATTTTCATTTTTAACCAAATCTTCCCAAAGTTTTGGTTGGAAAATATCTGGGTTATAATGAATAGTAACAGATGCAATAATTTTATTTATTTTAATATTTTCTATTCCATCTATTTTATTTGGTAAATCTTCTATATCGCTCAAAGTTATATTTCCAGAAGTTTGAGTAATTTTTGGATTAACTCTTACTCTTAATCTTCCAGGAGTATGTGCAATAATAGAAAAAAAACTAGCAATTTTTATAATATCTTCTGTTTGTATCACAATAATCCTTTCTCTAAATCGTATTTTTTCTTTTCTAATATTAAATTTAACTTATTATAAATTAAGAATTACTATCAACTTTTTGGCATTTTTCACAAATTCCATAAAGTATCATTATATGTTCTTTCAAATAAAAGTCATATGTTTTAGCAATTATATTTTGTTGTTCTTCTATAATTTCATCTGTAAATTCAATAATTGAACTGCAGTTTGTACAAATTAAATGATCGTGATGAATTTCGTGATTGAATTCATATCGAATAGTTCCATCACCAATATTTAGTAGATTTACAAGGTGCATTTCATGAAAAAATTTTATAGCATTATAAATAGTAGCCATTCCAACACTCATATTATATTTTTCTTTTATTTCAAGCAAAATATCTTCAGCAGTTAAATGTTTTTCTGAAAGATATAGAGTTTTTAAAATATAATCTTTTTGAATTGTATTTTTAAATCCAACTTTTGAGACGTTTTTTTTAAAACTATCTAAAAAGATGTTAAATGCCATTTCTTGATTGTTTTCCACTTCATAAAACCTTTTAATTTGAAATAAATTATACAATAAATTTCATTCTAGCATTATTATTCTTAATAAAGTAGTGATTTTAATTATCACTTTAAGAGTAAATTAATTTTTTATATCTAATAATGACAAAAAAATTTTATAAAGGATTTTTTATGCTAAATATTACAGTTTTAACATCAGTTGCAAAAAGTGCTTTAGTTGGTGCAGTTGCTACTAAATTGGTGGATACTTTCGTTTCTACAAAAATTAATAATAAATTTGAACAAAATAAATGGTTAAGAAGTACAAAATTAGAACTTTTCTCAAAATTAACAGAAGAAATAATAGTGGTTGATTTAGAGAATTTTCAAACACAAATTAAAGAGATAAAAAGAACATGTGCAAAAATCATCCTTTTGGTGAATGATAGAAATTTAGAAAATAAAATTGAAGATTATCTAAATAGACTAAATAAATTTAGCCAAAATGAAAAAATTGATAAAAATGCACTAAATTTAGTAAATAAAGATATGATTTCTTATTTACAAAAAAATATTCGTTTATAGTTAAATCAAAAAAAGGAAAAGTATGGATTACAGAATAGAAAAAGATACGATGGGTGAAATCAAAGTACCTAAAGATAGATACTGGCAAGCACAAACAGAAAGAAGTGTTGAAAATTTTCCAATTGGTGATGAAAAAATGCCAAAAGAAGTTATCGAAGGTTTTGCATATTTGAAAAAAGCTTGTGCAATTGTAAATAATAAGTTAAAAAGACTTGATGATGAAAAAACAAGAGTTATTAGCCAAGCTTGTGATGAAATCATTGAAAAAAAACTTGATGGTGAATTTCCTTTAGTTGTTTGGCAAACAGGTTCTGGAACTCAATCAAATATGAATGTAAATGAAGTTATATCTTCAAGAGCAACAGAAATTTTAGGAGAAGATTTTAGAACAAAAAAACTTATTCATCCAAATGATGATGTAAATAAAGGACAAAGTTCAAATGATACTTATCCAACTGCAATGAGAGTTGCTTTTGTTCTTGATGTACAAAAAAGATTAATTCCTGCAATAAATATTTTAAAAACTACTTTAGAAAAAAAAGCAAAAGAGTTTGAAAATATTGTAAAGATAGGAAGAACTCATCTTCAAGATGCAACACCTCTTACATTAGGACAAGAAATTTCTGGATATGTTGATATGTTAAATAAAGCTTTAGCACAAGTTGATGATGCCATGAAATATATTGTTGAACTTGCTATTGGAGGAACTGCTGTTGGAACTGGACTTAATTCTCATCCAGATTTTTCACCAATGGTTTGTGATGCTTTAAATGATTTAACAAAAACAAAATATGCTTTTAAATCTCATCCAAATAAATTTCATGCTTTAACAGCTCATGATGGAGAAGTATTCTTAAGTGGAGCATTAAATGCACTTGCTTCAAATCTTATGAAAATAGCAAATGATATTAGATGGCTTTCATCAGGTCCAAGATGTGGAATAGGTGAACTTAATATTCCAGAAAATGAACCAGGAAGTTCAATAATGCCAGGAAAAGTAAACCCAACTCAAAGTGAAGCTATGACAATGGTTGCTGTTCAAGTTATGGGAAATCATTCAACTATAAGTATAGCTGCATCACAAGGAAACTTTGAATTAAATGTATTTAAACCTGTAATTGCATTAAATCTTTTACAATCAATAAGACTTTTAAGTGATACAATGTTAGCATTTAACGATAATTGTGCAGTTGGAATAGAACCAAATATGACAAATATTAATAAATACTTGAATGATTCGCTTATGCTTGTAACTGCACTTAATCCATATATTGGATATGAAAAAGCTGCACTTATAGCAAAAACAGCACATAAAAATGGAACAACACTTAAACAAGAAGCTATAAGTCTTGGTATTTTAAGTGAAAAAGAGTTTGACTCTTATGTAAAACCAGAAAATATGATAAAACCTAGTTTATAAAAAAGGTACAGTTAACTAATGAAAGAGTTTGAAAAATATTTTATAATTGATGAATTTGAATCTGGTTGGGGAATGGAAAATGTAGAAAGCGAAGAACAATTGTTTGACTATTGTACAGAAGTTCTTTTTATTCCTGATGATAAAATAGAAGAGTTAAATATGAAAGATGATGAGTTAGAGATAATTCTAGCTGATTTAGAAACAGAAGATATCAATGATGATTGGTATGTAAATCTTCTAAAAAATGCAAAAGAGAGTTCTTAATTTAAAAAAAGAGAGAAGTTACTCTCTTTTTTATTCTTTAATCTTACCCAAAATAGTAAACTTAGCACCATTATCAAATTCATAAGTTATTTTTCCCATAAGTTGAAAACTTACTATCATATTTATAAGCCTTAACCCTAGCGTTTCATTACTTAGTTTAGAAAAGTCTTTAGATAAACCTTCTCCATTGTCTTTTAAAATAAGTAATATTTCATCATTATTTTGTTTTGAAATAGTTATTTCAAGTTTTGGTTCATTTTGCTTTTTAAATGCATATTTAAATGAGTTTGTTATAAGTTCATTTAAAATAATTCCATAAGGCATAGCTGTTTCAATATTTAAATCAATATTTTCTATTGAAGCTTTTATTCTCACATTTTTTTCTTTATCGTAAGATTTTGAGATAGTTTCTATTAAATCCATAACATAAGAATCAAAAGGAATTTTGTTTAAATTTGTAGATTCATAAAGTTTTCTATGTAAAAGTTCCATAGTGTAGATTCGTTCTGTAATATCAACTAAAACTTTTTTGGTTTTTTTATCTTCTATCTCTTCCTCTTGTAGTTCAATTAAGCTAATTGTTAATGCAAGATTATTTTTCACTCTATGATGAATTTCTTTAAGTAAAATTTCTTTTTCTTCCAAAGATTTTGTGATTTCTTTTGTTCTTTCTATAACTTTTTCATCCAAAATTTTAATATTATTTTCGAAATTATCAAGCATACAATCAAAAGATTTACCAAGTATTCCTATCGCATCATCGCCTTTTACATTACTTCTGATGTTTTTTTCGCCATTATTTACTTTAATTGCTGTTTTAGTCAAAGTATTTATATTATTTATGATTCTTCTAAAGAAAAATAATATTAATAAAAAGCTAATACCAATAGCTAAAAGTGTTTCTGGAAGTAAAAAAAGTATTTGTAAATGATTTTTTTCTTCTAATTGTTTTTTATCAATACTATATGCAAGCAATAGTTCTCTTGAGTTGTTATTTGAACTTAAATCTATTATCCAAGTTAAAACTTCTTTTTCATTTATTTTATGAATTATAGGTTCATTTATATTTTTTTGTTTTAAAATTTCTTTTAAAGTTAAATTTCCTGTTGGAATATTTTCTACATTTGACAACATACTAATAGTGTATTTAGTTTTTCTAGTCTCTTTATTTTCTTCAAAAAGAACTGAATCTAAATCTTCCATAATTTTTGGATTTATCCAAAAAACAGCCATTTTTGTACTATCTAAACTAGAATCCATCAATAAAGTAGGTTTTAAATGTTCTTTTAAACTCATTTCAAATCCCATATGATTTAGATTTAAAAATGATTTATTACAACCAATTTCAACTAAAAGATTTAAATCTTTTAATAAATAATTATAGAAAAAATAATCTTTTTGGTAAAAAGCTTTATTTATATCTCCTATTTTAACAGTTTGCCAATTTTCCAATATATTAATATCATTTTTTTCAAAATAATCATTTTCTTTTATATATTTTATATCATTTGATATTTTGTAAGAACAATAATTTGGGATAATACTCTTTTGTAAGATATCAATTATATGCTCTTTAGAAGTTTGTTTATCTGCTTTTAAATCAATATTTTTTATTTCATTTTCAATATTTTTTTTTGTTAAATCTACTTCAAGTTCTCCTTGCATTCTCAAAGATTTACCTATTATTTTGATTTCTTCTTTTGTTAAAAGTAAAGATTTTGTTATATATTTAATTTCATCATTTAGTTTTCTATTTTCTATTTTTATGCTAGTCAATGCAACTTTAATAAAAATAAAAAATATACTAAATAAAATCAAAGAACAAATGATTTTTGTTAAAAATGAATAAGAATTAAAAAGTTTAGTTAGTTTTTTCAAAAATTCTTATCCTATAACCCTCTTCATATAAGTTTTCAAAAGGATTGAAATTTAGTTTTGTTTTAACTCTATATATTAAAGAACGCAATTTTGATAAATCATATACGTCTTCTCTCCAAATATAGTTAAAAATTGCGTCAAAGCTTACTATTTTGCCATTTTGAGATGCAAGTATTTCAAAAAGTTTTTTTTCTGTTTTTGTAAGTTTTATAATCTCTTCATTAACATAAAGTTCTAAATTTATTAAATCAAATTTTATATTTTCATCAATTTGAATAAATTTATTTTTAGTAGTTTTTATTAAATTTTTATTTTTAAAAAAGAATTGATGTTTATGTAAAACTGTATTAATTGCGACTTTTAATTCTTCATTTTTACAAGGTTTTATCAAATACGCATAAGGTTCAGCCTCCATAGCTTGACTTAAAATTTTATCATTGTAATATGAAGTTAAAAATATAATAGGTATATTAAAATTTTTCCACATATAACTAGCTACATCAATGCCATTTTTTGAAGCATTTAAATTTATATCAATGATTGCAAGATCTGGATGATGGTTATTTGTATGTAAAATCGCATTGTCAGGTGTTGTAGCTATTCCAGCTATACCAAACCCAAGTCTTTTTAATCTTACTTCCATAGCCATAGCCAATATCGGCTCATCTTCAACAATCAATATATCAAAATGTTTTTTTGAAAATAGATTACTTGACAAGATTTCCCCCTATAATATAGATATAATAATTATTATCAGTATTTTAGCTAAAATTACTTTAATTTTTTTATAATGTATTAATGAATTGTTTATTTTTTATTAATTATTTAATAGTGATTATCATAATATCATTATGTTGTCATTTTAGAAAAATATAATTCTAACATTCATTATTAAAATAACTATTAGGTAATTTTTAATAAAGACGTAATTTTATGTATGGATAAAATAAAATTTTAAAATAACAAGGATTAAAATGAAAAAAATAAAAATTGCAAAATCTCTTGCTGTATTATTAGTTACAGGGGCACATTGTTTAAGTGCAAATGAAACTACAACTTTAGATGATGTAAAAGTGGTAACAACTGCTTCAGGATATGAACAAAATATTGCAGATGCAGCAGCAACTATTTCTGTTATAACAGCAGAAGAAATTGAAAAGAAATCATATGTGGATATCACAGATGCACTTAAGAATGTGCCAGGTGTTTATGTTACTGGAGGAGGTAGTAATCAATCTGTAATGATTAGAGGGATGAGTTCTTCATATACTTTATATCTAATAGATGGTAGACCTATGCAAGGAAATGACGCTTTTAGTCCTAACGGTAGTTATGGAGGAGCACCAATTAATTTCTTACCACCATTAGAAGCTATTGAAAGAATTGAAGTTATAAGAGGACCTGCATCATCTTTATATGGTTCTGATGCTATGGGTGGAGTTATTAACATTATCACAAAAAAACATTCTGATAAGGCAACAGCAAGTATAAATGTGGAGTATATTAAAGCAGATTCTTCTAACAAAGTAAACGATGATAGTACAAACACAAATATATTTATTAATGCACCACTTATTGATAAACTTTTATCTTTACAATTAACAGGTGCATTCTTAAATCAAGATGAAAGTAATTTTAATGGTGGTGGATCAACAAAATCGGGAAGTGATCCAGAGTTTGATAGAAAAAATTTAGGTGGAAAATTAATTTTTACTCCTGATGAGAATAATGTTATTAAAGCAGGTTATGATTATAGAATTCAAGAAAGAACAACAACTCCTGGAAAAAGTATATCAGATACTACAGAAGGCTCAACTTCTAAATTAGAAAAATATAATTATAATTTGACACATCAATTTAAAGAGAGTAAATTTTTAATTGATTCATATTTACAATATGAAAAAGACAAAAACCCTTCAAGAGTAGGAAGTAAAGGTTATGGTATAGAAAATCAAACTGTTACTGCTAACTCTCAAGGTACATATTTTTTTGATACAAATTCTTTAACATTAGGAGCAAATTATAAAAAAGAAAAACTTGAAGATGGTGCTACTAATGGTTTGTCAGGTGGTGATATTTCAACATTAGAAAGATATCAATATGCTTTATTTGCTGAAGATACTTGGAATGTAATTGATGATTTGGCTTTAACTTTAAGTGGAAGATATGATGATAATGAAGATTTTGGTGGAGAGTTTAGTCCTAAAGCTTATGCTGTTTATAGTTTAACAGATAATTTAAATTTAAAAGGTGGAGTTACAACTGGATATAAGGCTCCCACTCTAAGACAAGGTGCTCTTGATTTTGGTTCAACTTCTCGAGGTGGTGGTACGATTGGTAATCCTGATATAAAACCAGAAAAAAGTATAAATTATGAAGTTGGATTTGCTTATGATAATCCTGATATTGGTTTGGCAGGAAGTTTAGTTGCTTTTCAAACAGAGTTTAAAGATAAAATAAGTAGTTCATCTAAACTTGAGGGAAGTGAAACAGCAGGAAGTCAATTTTATATAGATAATCCAAATTTGCCACATAATTCAAATGGTTGGAAAAATGTTATAAATATTGATGAAGCAGAAATTAAAGGTATTGAACTTACAACAGATTACTATATCTTAGAAAATTTAAAATATAGACACTCTTATACATATACTGATAGTGAGCAAAAATCAGGAGCAAATAAAGGGAATCCTTTAAATGATATTTCAAAACACATGTTTAATGCTGGATTAGATTGGGATGCAACTTCTAAATTATTGTTGTGGACACAAGCAAATTATAGAGGTAAAACAGGAGGAACAAGTACAGATTCTGATGATAAAAACCCTTCTTATACTTTTGTTGATTTAGGTGCAGTTTATAAATATGACAAAAATTTACAATTTACAGCAGGTGTTTATAATCTACAAAATAAAGAGGTTACAACTGACGATGGATACGATTATATTTTAGATGGTAGAAGATATAGCGTTGCTATGAATTTGAAATTCTAAAAGAATAATTAAAAAAAGTTTGAAAAGATAAGTAGAATTTCTACTTATCTTTTTTTATGAATAATCTTTTAATAACAATTCTCAATTTGTTAAAAAACCATTAAAATTGGTATGTTAAAATCTTATTTATTTTATAAAAAAAGGAGTTTATCTTGAAAAAATTAGTATATATGATGATGTTATCATCAGTAGTAGTTTTAGGAGCAAATGCTCATGAAATTTGGTTAAAATTGGATGATAAAAAAAATGAAGCACAGTTATTTTTTGGACATTTTGCTGACAATCAAAAAGAAAGCGGTGAAAAATTTGAGAGAATAAAAGAAGGTGTTACTTATCCAAAAGATTTAGTAAAAGAGACTAAAAGAAATAATGATAATATTACTTATACTCTTTCTAAAAAAAGTGATATAGTAGTAGTTCAAGAAGGTGAACCTAGAAAAAATAGAGACACAGGTATAACTACGAAAAGAATAGCATATATAAAAGCAGGTAGAACAACTACTGAGGCTATAACAACATTTGATATAGTACCAGTTGAAAAAAATAGTAATACTTTTAAATTGGTATATAACAATCAAGTAGTGAAAAAATCAGAAATCAAAGTTGTTTCTCCAACTGGATGGGAAAAAACTTTTATGACAGATGACAATGGGGAGTTTACTATTTCTACACCTTGGAAAGGTTCATATTTAATTCAAGCAAAATTTGAAGATGAAGCAAAAGGTGAAGTTGATGGAAAAGCCTATGATAAAACATCTCATGTTATGACTTATACTATTGAAAATAGTCAAGGTCTAACTTGGGAAACTAAAAAATAAAAGGTAGCAAATGCATAAAAAATTATGGTTTAAAATCCACTGGATTTTAGGAGTTGTAGCAGGAGTTTTCCTGTTACTTATTGGAGTAAGTGGGGCTATTTTATCTTTTCAAAAAGAGATAACAAAATTTATAAATCAAGATAGTTTTTATATAACAGTACCTGAAAATAAAGCAAGATTATCAACAACAGAATTATTAAATAATTTTCAAACAAAATTCCCTGAAGCAAAAATAAGTGGTATAACATTTTCAAGTGATGTAGAATCTTCTTCTATTATTAGTGTTGAATCTAAAGATAAAAATGCAAGAGGTGGAAAAAGATATTATGTAAATCCTTATGATGGTGAGATACTACCTGATGTAAAAGGAAATGAGTTTTTTACTTTTATAAGAATGTTTCATAGATGGTTTGCTTTAGAAGGTGATTTAAGAGCTATTGGAAAGCAAGTTGTTGCTATCTCAACTATCTGTTTAATAATTTTATCTATCACAGGATTAATTATTTATTGGCCAAGAGTAAAAAGATCATTTTTCAAAAGTTTTACTTTTAGTTTTAAGCATAATGGAAGAGCATTTTTATCAACTATGCATAGTGCAGTTGGTATGTGGGTATTAATCTTTTATTTATTAGCTTCTTTAACTGGACTTTATTGGTCTTATGATTGGTATAATACGATGTTATATAAGATAGCAGGTGTTGAAAAACCTGTTAGAAATCAGCAACAACCAAATCAACAAAATATGCAAAAAATGCAAGGTGAAAAATCTCAAAATAATAGACCTGAAAAAGCTACAAATGAAAATGATGAAGATGAAGTTCAAACTCAAAAAGGGCAAAGACCTGATAGGGTAAATAATGAACAAAAAACTCAATGGGATAGAGGACAAAACTCTGATAATCAAGTAAGAGAAATACCTAAACCAAATTTTGAGAATCATGAAAAAGCTGTTTTATTATTTAATAATTTTGTGCAAAGAGCTTATTCAAATGCAAGTGTTACTTTCCCTCAAAAAGGTACAGTATATAAATTTAATTATTTAGATGCAAATGCAACTCATTTTAGAGAAACAAATAGTTTAGAAGTAGATATAAATACTGAAAAGATGATAAAACATGATAGATTTGAAAATCTAGGATTAAATGAACAATTACTTAAAAGTATATTACCTCTTCATTCTGGAGAATATTTTGGTATTATAGGACAAACTTTGATGTTTATTTCTTGTTTACTTATGATATTGTTTACGGTTACTGGATATATGTTGTATATAAACAGACATAAAAAGAAAAATTCAAAAACTCAAAAGCAAAAGATATAATCTTAAATTAAAAAAGGAAGAAGCTGTAAAACTTCTTCCTTTTTTTATAAGTTAGTAAAATCTAACAACACTTATTAATTCCACCGCTATTATATTTTTTTTCTATACATTCTTTGAAAAATTCACCTCGACTCAAAACTTCTTTGTCAGGATGAACTCTTTTCATATGTTCTAGATACTTATCATAGCTTGAAAGTCCCACAAGGGGATGAAAAAACCTTTCGGATTTTTCATAAAAAGTTTTTATTTTATCAAACACTTTTAAGCCTTTTGAAGACTATCAAGTTTTACATATGGAGATTCTTTTAGAGGAATTTTTATTTTCCCAAAACAAATACCAATAGTTGCAATGATAACAAAAAGTGTAGTAATCATAAAGAATACACATAAAATTGCATTTACTATATTAGAAAACTTGATTTTACTTGCTGCTGAGATTGCTTTTTGTGTTTTTTCAATTTCTGCTTGATCAGTCATAGTTGAAAGTGTAGCTTCAAGATCTTGGATTTTTTTAGATTGAATTTGTGCAACTGCAACGTGACTTACTGCATTGTGTACTCTATCACCCTCTTTGAATGGTAATACTTTTTGGATTCCACCATACATTGTAGCAGTTAAAACAAAAACAGCAGGAACTACTGTAACCCAAGTATATTTTGCTTTCCCCATTTTTACTAAAATTGCAGTTGCTAAAAGTAAAGCCATACCTGCAAGCATTTGGTTACTTACTCCAAATAATGGCCAAAGTGAATAAATTCCACCTTTAGGATCGATTGCACCTTGATATAAGAAATATCCCCATCCTGCAACACTTAATGCAGTTGCAAGTATTCCTGCTGGATAGTTATGAATATTTCCTAATGGTTTATAAATATTTCCTAAAATATCTTGTACCATAAATCTACAAGCTCTTGTTCCAGCATCAACTGCAGTTAAAATAAATAAAGCTTCAAATAAAATAGCAAAGTGATACCAAAATGCCATCATATCAACTCCACCAAAAATCTCATGTAAAACTAATGCAACTCCAATAGCAAATGTTGGAGCTCCACCTGTTCTTGATAAAATTGTTTGTTCACCAATATTTGTTGTTAATGAAATAATTTCTTCAGGACTAACTGTAAATCCCCAGCTTGAAATTGTAGTTGCAACTTGTGTTATATCAGTTCCAATAAATGCAGCTGATGAGTTTACAGCAAAGTAAAGACCTGGATGTAAAATAGTTGCACAAATTAAAGCCATAATTGCAACAGCACTTTCCATAAGCATTGATCCATAACCAACAGGAAGAGCATGAGTTTCATTTTCAAGCATTTTTGGAGTTGTTCCACTTGAAATTAAAGCATGGAATCCACTAATAGCTCCACAAGCAATTGTTATAAATAAGAATGGGAATAATGCACCAGCAAATACTGGACCAGTACCATCAAAATATTGAGAGTTTGTTTTTGGCATTTGAATTTCAGGTGCAACAATAACAATTGCAATAGCCATAAGTACGATAACACCGATTTTTAAGAATGTTGAAAGATAATCTCTAGGCGCTAATAAAAACCATACAGGTAAAACAGCAGCTATAAATCCATAAGCCATCATAATAATTGCTAAAGTTGGAGCATCAAAAGTAAATCTAGCTGCCCATACTGGATCAGCTGCAATAACACTTCCGTAGTGAATTGCTAAAATTAAAAGAACAAATCCTATAACTGAAGCTTCTCCAACTTTTCCTGGTCTTAAATATCTCATATAAATTCCCATGAAAATAGCAATAGGTATAGTCATAGCAATAGTAAATAATCCCCAAGGTGATTCAGCAAGTGCTTTCACAACAACCATTGCTAAAATAGCAATAATAATAAGCATAATACCAAATATTGCAATCATTGCAACACCACCAGTGAATGTTCCTAATTCATCTTTTATCATTTCACCTAAAGATCTTCCATTTCTTCTTGTTGAAATAAATAAAACAACGAAGTCATGAACAGCTCCTGCAAATACTCCACCAACTAGTATCCATAACATAGAAGGTAAATATCCCATTTGAGCTGCTAAAATAGGACCTACAAGTGGACCAGCACCAGCAATAGCAGCAAAGTGATGACCAAATAAAACAGATTTATTTGTAGGTACAAAGTCCCTTCCATCATCTTGAACTACAGCAGGAGTTGCTCTGTTTTTATCAAGTTCTAAAACTTTATAGGCAATAAATCTACCATAAAATCTATATCCAATCATATAGATACAAACTGCTGCAACAACTAAGTACATAGCTGAAACAGTTTCACCGTTTTGTAGTGCTAAATACCCAAAGCAAACAGCTCCAAGTAAAGCAACAAAAAACCATAGAATTTTGTTCATAACTTAACCTTTTTTATTAATTTTAAAATCACAATTTAGTATAACACATTATTATAAAAAAATTTAATCAAAAAGGCAGAAAATCGAATATGAGAGTACAAAAAGTAACAAAAATAAATTAAATATAAATTTATCTTTTTTTTTGTCAATTTTAGCTATAATCAGCCAAAATTAAAGTAGCTAAAAGGATAAATATGGGATTAGGTGTAGGAATAGTAGGACTTCCAAATGTTGGTAAATCAACAACTTTTAATGCTTTAACAAAAGCACAAAATGCAGAGGCTCAAAATTATCCTTTCTGTACTATTGAACCAAATAAAGCAGTTGTTCCAGTACCTGATAAGAGACTTGATGAGTTAGCAAAAATTGTAAATCCAAATAAAATTCAACATTCAACTATTGATTTTGTTGATATTGCAGGACTTGTAAGAGGAGCTTCAAAAGGTGAAGGATTAGGAAATCAATTTTTATCAAATATTAGAGAAGTTGAAGTTATCTTACATATGGTAAGATGTTTTGAAGATGGAAACATAACTCACGTTGAAGGTGATGTAAATCCTTTAAGAGATATTGAAATTATTGAAACAGAACTTATTTATGCTGATATTTCTCAATTAGAAAAGAAAATTGATAGACTTAAAAAACAAGCAAAAGGTAGTAAAGAAGCTGCTTCTCAACTTGTAATTGCAGAAGAGTTATATTCTCATATTGGTGAATTACAACCTGTTAAAACATTTGAAAAACTTGAAGATGAAGCATTTAAAGCTTTAGATAAAGAGTTGAGATTTTTATCAAATAAAGATGTAATTTATGGAGCAAATGTTGATGAAGATTCATTAGCAGATGGTGGAAATAAATATGTTGATATGGTAAAAGAGCATGCATCAAATGTAAATGCTGATGTGATTATACTTTGTGCAAAAATAGAAGAAGAACTTGTTGGGCTTTCAGATGAAGAAGCTAGTGAATTTTTATCTGATTTAGGTGTAAAAGAATCAGGTTTAGAGCAAATTATTCATAAAGCATTTGATAAATTAGGTTTACAATCATATTTTACAGCTGGAAAAGTAGAAGTTCGTGCTTGGACTATTAGAAAAAATACAAAAGCTCCACAAGCAGCAGCAGTTATTCATAATGATTTTGAAAAAGGATTTATCAAAGCTGAAGTTATATCTTATGAAGATTATATAACTTTTGGTGGTGAAACAAAATGTAAAGAATCAGGTAAATTAAGACTTGAAGGAAAAGATTACGTTGTTCAAGATGGTGATGTAATGCACTTTAGATTTAATGTATAGGAATTAAAATTGTTTTCAAGTATTCTAAATAAAATAGATTCTTTACCTCCATTACCAAAAACGATAATAGAAGTTGAAGAATTTAGAAAAAAACCAAATAAAGAAATAGTTGATTTATTAAAAATCATTGAAAAAGATGCTTTGATTGTTTCTACTTTATTGAAAATATCAAATTCAGCAATGTTTGGGTTTAGATCAAGAGTTGAAACACCAGCTCGTGCTGTGAGTTTACTTGGAATTAATTTCACAATTTCTATTGCGATAGCAGGAACTGTACAAAATTTATTAAAATCGGATTTAGAACCTTATGGTATAAATGTAAATGATTTTATGAAAGCTTCAAATACTGCTTCAATTTTAGCAAATTTATGGCTTTCAAAAGTTGATTCAAATCTGAAAGAAGAAATAGTATTACCTGCTTTATTACAAGAAACTGGAAAATTTATTTTAGCTGATTATATTAAACAAGAAAATTTATCTGAAACATTTAGAGTAAAAATAGATGCTGGCGAGTTAATTGAAGATGTTGAAAAAGATCTTTTAGGAGTTACAACTTCACAAATTACCGCACAAATATTTAAACATTGGAAATTAAGTGATAAATTAGTGAATATGATTGAAAATGTTGATAGTATTCAAAATGTAAATGCTGAATATAAAAAGCAAACACAAATTTTGGAAGTTATAAAAACAGCAGCTTATATAACAAATCCTTTAAGTGATGAAAATATTAAAAAAGCAATAGAAAAAGCTACTAAATATAATCTTGATATAAATAACTTAAAAAATGCTATTGAAACATTAAAAGATAGAATGGAAAATATATTATAAGCCTTGAAGTAGAATATTCCATAAGTATTCTACTTCATTATCATTTAGGTTGATGCTTTTTTTTTCTTCAAATAACTCTTTAACTTTAGAAATTTCAAAAACTCTTGATTTTAAGATACATTTTGAGTGAACAGGAATAAATCCACGAATTAAAGAAACTTCATTATCTATTGGTAATTCACATAATAAACACTCAAAATCATTGTGTAATCTTCCTTCAAACTCTATCAAAGATATATAAGATTCACAAATTGCTCTCAATACATTCTGTTTTGAAATAACATGAACTAAATTATCTAAAGAATAGAAGTAGAAACTATCAACTTGTTCTAAATCTTTTAAATGAGGATAAAATAGTTTTATGTATCTTTGCCAGCAATACATTTTTTCATTATCAAGTATCCAAGGAAAACCTAATTGCAAAACATCTTTTAGTCTTGCAATACTTGATTTTGTTTTTTCTAATTCAAAATCAATTTTATATCCAATATTTATATTTGAGTGTCTAGCACCATAAAATCGATAAGTTGTTAGAAGTTCATTTTCTGTTAAAATAGTTACTATTAAATCATCGTCTTTTACAGGTTTTATATCTATTACATAACCTTGCATTAATCTTCTTTTAGCATCTCTTGTATTTCTTCTATTATTTCTTGACACTCTTCATCGTCAATTTCATTATTTTTTAAATCTTCTAACATATTCTCAAAATCTTTTTTCATTTCTTGCATATGTTTTAATTCTTCTTTCACATTCTCATCATCTTTTTTTGAAGCGATTACTTCAAATAAATCATCAATATAATCTTCTATTTCTATAAGAACTTCATCTTTTATTAACTTTTCTAACTCTTTTTGAATGCTCATTTTTACACCTTTTTTTAAATTTAGTAATTATAACAAAAAAGAGTTACCCTTTTGCTTCAATTATTTAGTATAATATTTGTGATAAAATACAACATATTGGATATTAAGGAGAATATATGGCACAGTTCAAAGGTGTTTCTATTGCAAAAGCAGCAAACATTCTTTATGGAGGAAATATTACAAGTAGATCAATCACATTTGAAGATGGTTCTAAAAAAACTTTAGGAATTATGCTTCCAGGTGAGTATGAATTAAATACAGTAAATAAAGAGATTATTGATATTCAAGTAGGTTCTTTAGAAGTTCTATTACCAGCACAAGAGTGGAAAAAATATGATGCTCCTGCTTCTTTTGAAATTCCAGGAAATTCAAAATTTAAACTTAGAGTACATAATTTAACTGATTATTGTTGTTCTTTTATTAAAAATTAATTTTTTACTAACAATGCGAAAGAATCGCATTGTAATGTAAATTATTCTATGATAGTTTTATCTAATTCTTCAAATTTTAAAACTTTTTTTCCAGAGTGGTCTTGCATAAATTTTTTAGCTTGATTTTCATCTTTAAAAGGAATGATTTCTTTTCCCATCGGACCATAAACATTAGAATCTGTTACAAAATAAGCATTTTTTGCATTGATTGATTCAAGAGAATAATAATCTGTTACAGTTATTTCATTTATAGTAACTTCATTTTTACTATATTTTGATGGATTAAAATAAAATTTTAACATATCTTTTACCCCATCAAAGTAGTAAGAGTTTTCATCTTTTGCCGAAATTTTTGCTACCCATTTTGGATATTTTGAAACATACATTCCACAAACTGGACATTTAGCATCTTTTGGAACATCAATAATTTGAGATTTGTCATTTGCTAAAATTGGATTTGATAAATAAAGAGTTACAGCTTCTATTTTATCTTCATCTAAATTCTTACAAATAGAATTTTTTGTTAAAAAATCTTTTGCTTCATCTTGTGAATTAAAATCTTTAATTTGATTTTTATCACACATTTCTTCAAATATCTTTTTACCTTTTTTTGCAACTAAAGTTTGTTTAACATCAATCTTTTTAGAAGTCTCTTCCATATGAGTAGAATGAGACATCATATCATGTGCATTTAAGCTTGTAAATAATGAAGCAACAAACATGAAAAGTATACTTTTTTTCATAAATTTCCTTTGTTTTAAAATGCTAAATTATATATAAAAGGTGTTAATTTTTTGTTAAATAAAAGAGTATCTTTATATAATATTTGGATACAATCGCAAGCATGAATAAAGAAGAGTATTTTATAAAACAATTTTCAAATAATAAATTTATTGGTGATGATGGTGCATTTATTGATGGATTTGTTTACTCGATGGATGCTTTTTTTGAAAATGTGCATTTCAAAAAAGAGTGGATGAGTTTAAAGCAAATTGCTTATAAATCAATGATTGTTAATATCTCAGATGCAATTGTAATGAATGCAAAACCTAAATATGCACTTTTAAGTGTTGCAATTCCTAAATCATATAGTGAAGATGATTTAAAAGAATTAGCAAGAGGTTTTAAAAAAGCTGCAAATGAGTTTGATATAGAGATAATTGGTGGTGATACAATAGCAAATGAAAAGCTTGATATTTCAGTTACAATTATTTCAAAAACACAAAATCCAATATTTAGAAATGGAATAAAAAAAGGTGATATTCTTTGTTATACAGGGGAATTAGGAAGTACAAAAGAAGATTTAGAAAAACTTTTTCAAAATGAAAAAATTTCAAAAAAATCAAAATTTATAAAGCCTATTTTAAATCCAGAATTTTTTTATGAAATTTCTTCTTATGTTACAGCTTCTTTAGATATTTCAGATGGACTATTTTTTGAACTTGAAAGATTATCAAAAGCTAGTAGTATTGGATTTGAATTTTTTCATGAGATTGATGAAAAGATAGGAACTTCAGGAGAAGAGTATGAAATACTTTTTTCATTTAATGAAAAAAATTTAGATAAAATCAAAAAAATTGCAAAAAAATATAAAGTAAAATTAAATCTTTTTGCAAAAGCCGTAAAAGGTAAATATAAAACAGATTGTAAAAATCACCATTTTTAAAATGCAAAGGATAATTATTTGGAACAGTTACAAAGATATTTAAATCACTCTAAAATTGATGTGGTATTTAAACAAAGTAAAGATGATTTTGTGGTTACAGAAATACCACTTTATGAATTTTCAGGTGAAGGTGAACATCTTATTTTAAAACTTAGAAAAAAAGATTTAGCTACTTGGGATGCTATTGAAATCTTAGCAAGATATTTAGAGTGTAGTACAAGAGAGTTTGGATATGCAGGACTTAAAGATAAAAATGCAATGACAATTCAATCTATTTCAATTCATAGAAAATTTGAAGAAAAATTGCAAAATTTTCAACATGAAAATATAAAAATCCTTGAAACAACTTATCATAATAATAAGATAAAAATAGGGCATCTAAAAGGGAATAAATTTTTTATTAGACTTAAAAGAGTAGGGCTTGTTGAAAAAAGAAAAATAGAAGAAGCTTTAGGGCAAATCGCAACTTTAGGTATTCCAAACTATTTTGGTTTTCAAAGATTTGGAATAGAGGGTGATAATTATAAAAAAGGAAAAGATATTATTGATGGAAAACTAATTGAAAAAAGAAGAAATTTAAAGCAAATGTATATAAATGCTTATCAAAGTTTTTTATTTAATTCTTGGCTTTCAAAAAGAATAGAAATATCAAAATTGGTTGATGCTTTTGAACCAAAAGAGATCTATGAGAAATTGAATCTTCCTTTAGATGTAGTAAAAAGAATGAAAAAACAAAAACACCCTTTTAAACTAATCACTGGTGATTTATTATCTCATTATCCTTTTGGAAAAATCTTTACAATTGAAGATTTAGAAACTGAATCAGATAAATTTTTTGAAAGAGATAGAGTCCCAACTGGACTTTTATGTGGGAAAAGAGTTAAAAATTCTGAAGGTTTAGCATACGAAATTGAAAAAGAGTATGAAGAAAAAGTAGGCGAAGATGGAGCAAGAAGATTTGCTTGGATTTTTCCTGAAGAATTAGAAAGCAACTATAAAGAGGATAAAAATTGGATGGAATTACAATTTTACCTTCCAAAAGGTTCTTATGCAACTGAGGTAATTGCAGAAATAATTCATTAATTTATTAAGTTAAAATAAGTTAGACTTTTTAAATTACACATAAAGGGAAAAAATGAAATATGAAGAGTTGATAACACAACTTTGTGAAGTGATAAAAGAGTCTGAAAATGATGCAGAACAAATTTTCAGTAATACTGAAGATATAGGAAGTATGATTGATGAATTAGAAATCCCTTTATATAAAAAAGAAAAAATGACTAATTTGATTTCAAATATTTATGGTTTACTGCAACATCAAGATTTACATAGACAAAAAATTGAAAGAGTAGTAAATTATGTGTGTGAAAAAAACGATATTGATAAAAGTCAATATAATTTAGCACCAAGTGCGAAAATGATAGAAAAAACAGAAGATACTTTGTCTGATGAAGAGTTGGAAACTTTAATCAAACAAATGCAACAATAAAAGAAGAAAATCTTCTTTTATTGATTATTTATCTTTGCAGTGATATTTCTTTAGATTGTTTAGGTTCTCAAATATTTCAGCCAATTTATCTTCAACTTGTTTAGCTTTATTATTTAAAAGTTCATTTTTATTTTTATTTGAATTTACTTCAACCAATTCTTGAAGTGTTTTATGGAAACTTTCATCTAAATTGTTTAACTCTTCTATAAATTCAGGATTTATTTTATCATTAGATGTAGAAACGTTACTCAACCAATTTTTTAAATTTTGGTTTTTCTCAACTCTAAAATTATTATAATTTCCAAGTTTTCCATAAATTCCATCTTTTGTATTTAATAAATCTACTTTTAATAAAGCTGTATCATAAACTAAATCAATATCACAAACTTTGTCAAGTGAATCTTGTAAAAATGATGCTCTTGATGCTACAGTGATAAGCGAATTTGACATTGAACTGATATTTGATGTAATTGTTGAAATTTGTTTTGCAATTTCAGTATTTCTATGTATTACTTGATCTAATAATGTAATTGCATCACCAATTTGAACAATACCTTTTTCTTGCTCTTTTGATGAATTTGAAACATCATCAATTGTTTCAAGAGTAGTAGCTATATTATCACTTAATTCAGTATATCCTTGAATCATATTATCAGAAATCTTTTTACCTTCTTTAGCTTTATTTGTTGCATTTTCAACTATATCTTTTATTTGTTTAGCAGCTTCTGCACTTCTATTAGCAAGGTTTCTTACTTCTGCTGCAACAACTGCAAATCCTTTTCCTGCTTCACCTGCAGTTGCTGCTTCAACAGCAGCATTTAGAGAAAGAATATTTGTTTGGAATGCAATTTGATCAATTACTTCAATAGCATCATTTATTGAACTTACTTCTTTATTTATTTCATCCATTGATAATGCTGTTTGATTTGCTAGAACTTGTCCATTTTTTGCAGAATCAATAAGATTCTGTGCAAGTTTTGACATTTCAACTGTAGCAGTTGTATTATTGTGAATTGTAGCAGTTATCTCTTCAATAGCAGCTGCAGTTTCAACTAAAGATGCAGACTGTTCGTTTGATGAAAGAGATAAATTTTTTGAAGCTTCAGTTAAAGTTTGACTATTTTGGTTTAATGCATTTCCTGCATTCATAATCATAGCTAAAATTTCAGAAGTATTATTACCAACCAATTTTATACCAGATACTAAAGAACCTAAATTTCCATGAATACTATCATTCATAATAAAATCATATTTTGATTCAGAATAGTGTCTTAGTGTTTCATTTATTTTATCTAAAGTCTCTTTTATGGTAGTTATCATAATATTTAATTTATTTTTTAAGTCTTCTACATGAGGATTTGAAGCCTTTGCATTAACATTATAAACGAAGAATCCATTAGATGTTTTTTCAATAACATTGCTAACTTCTTCAATAACTTTTTCATCTTGTTTTAAACCATCTCTTACTTTATCCATATAGGCATTAAACAGTTTTGCAACATCACCAATCTCGTCATTTGATTTAATGTTTAAATTAATATTAGAATCATTTGAATTTAAAAGATTTGAAAAACCATCTTTTAAATCATCTATAGGATTTGTTGCTTTTCTAACAATTATAAAAATAAGACCAATAGTGATTAAACCTAAGATTAATGATATTATTGAAATATCAGTTACTAGACGACCAATAGAAACATCTACTTCATCTAAAGAGAAAGTTAAATCCATAACTCCAATAACATCACCTTCATTTTGATTTGCATGACACATTAAACATTCACTTGATGCAATCATAGGTTTAATCATTCTTAAAGCATGACCATTTTTATCATCAGTTTGAATAATCGCTGGCTGTTTTGTCTCAAAAGTTTTTAAAATCTCTTTGTCTGTAGTAAATTGAGTATTTGAAGGATATAGTTCAAGTAAAGCTTGACTTTTCGCAACAGTTAGATTTTTTACACCTTTTATTTGTCTAGCTTCTTCTTCAGCCTTAGCAATTAAAGCTGGATCTCCTGTATTCATAGTATTTCTTAGTGTTTGAAACATAGAGGCATTTAGCATCCCTAAATTTTCTTTAGCATTTGCAATAGAATCTTTGGTAACTTTAGATGTAGTTATATATACAATAGTGGAACTGCTAATGAACATCAATGCAAATAGAGCAACTATGATTTTATTACTAATCTTTTTAGTTATAATTTCAAACATCGTATAAGCCTTTTTATTTAAGTGTATTTATTATATAATGAAGTTTATTTATTAAATATTAATTTTAAATAAAAATTATAATTTTTACAAAGAGAAAAAATAGTTTATGATAGTAGGACTTATAGGAAAAATAACAAAAAAAGAGCCAACACTGTTAAATGTAAATGTAAATGGAGTTATTTATGAGGTTTTTGTTTCATTAAACTGTAGTTCAAAGATTGTTTCAGATGATGTAAACTTAGAAATAACGCATATCATAAGAGAAGATGCTCAAAGTTTATATGGCTTTTTGGATTCAAATGAAAAAAAACTTTTCGATACAGTTATCAAAATAAATGGTGTTGGACCTAAAGTTGCACTTGCAATTTGTTCTACTTTTACACCAACATCATTTGCACAAATAGTAAGTTCAAATGACGTTTCTATGCTCAAAAGAGTTCCAGGAATTGGACCTAAAGGTGCTAGTAGAATTTTAGTAGAATTATCTGGATTTATTATTGATTCAAATGATGAAACAGGTGGTTCATCTTCAGCTTTAGAAGCTGCCTTAGCTTTAGAATCTTTAGGATTTAAAAAAGATTTAGTATCAAGTGTATTAAAAACTTGTGTTAGCTCAAATACAAGTGATTTAGTAAAAGAAGCATTAAAAAAATTACAAAAATAGTATAAAAAAGGTTTATTAATGAAAGTAGCAGTAGTTTTTGGTGGAATAAGTTTTGAACATGAAATTTCGATAGTAAGTTCAATTGCATTAAAAGATGTTTTAAAAAAAGATGAATTAATCTATTTATTTTTAGACTCTTCAAGACAGATGTATCATATTCCGACAAATATTATAAAATCAAAACTTTTTAGCAGTGGTGAATACAAAAAATTTGATAAAGTTTATTTTCAAAAAGGTGGTTTTTATAAAAAAGGTGGAGTTTTTTCAAAAGATAAAAATATAGATTTTGATGTTGTTTTAAATCTTTCTCATGGTGGAGATGGAGAAGATGGTATTTTATCTTCTGTTTTAGATTTTTATTCTATTCCTTTTATTGCTCCAAGAACAGAAGCTTGTGTTGTTAGTTCAAACAAATTTTTGACAAAAGGTTATGCAAAAAGCGTTAATGTTAATACTTTAGATTACAAATATTTTACAAAAGATGACAAAATTGAAGTAGATAGTTTCCCTGTTATTTTAAAACCTGTAAAACTGGGAAGTTCAATTGGTGTAGCAATAGTTAAATCTCAAGAAGAACTTCAATATGCTTTAGATGTTGCTTTTGAATTTGATGATGCAATTATAATTGAACCTTTTATTAGTGGAGTAAAAGAGTATAACTTAGCTGGAACAAAAGTAAATGGAGAGTTTAAATTTTCAATTATTGAAGAGCCACAAAAAGCTGAATTTTTAGATTTTGATAAAAAATATTTAGACTTTTCAAGAACATCAAAAGCAAAAGAGGTTGATTTAGGTGAGAAGCTAAATAACGAAATAAAAGAGTCATTTAAAAGACTTTATAATACACTGTTTGAAGGTTCAATCATAAGATGTGATTTTTTTGTGATTAATGATGAGATTTATTTAAATGAAATCAACTCAATTCCTGGATCTATGGCAAACTATTTATTTGAAGATTTTCAATCTTTATTTGATCAAGTAGCAAAAAATCTTCCTAGAAAAAAACATATTCCAATAACTTACGAGTATGTAAATAAAATTCATTCAGCTAAAGGAAAATAACTTTGGCAATCAAAAATATAGTTATTGATAATAAAATTTTTGATATTTCTTACGAGATTATAAATCCAAGTGCAACAAAGGATATAATCTTTCTTCATGGCTGGGGTTCAAATAAAGATATTATGAAAAGTGCATTTTCTAGATATCTAAAAGATTTTAGACATATTTATATTGATTTACCAGGTTTTGGAAAAAGTCCAAATGAATATGTTTTAACTACAAATGATTATGTAAATATAACTTCAGAATTTTTAAAACTTCTTCACTCTTCTAAAGAGTTTATAGCAGGACACTCTTATGGTGGAAAAGTAGCAACTTTACTTAATCCACAAAATCTTGTACTTTTAAGCAGTGCTGGAATTTTAGAGGAAAAACCTTTTGATGTGAAACTAAAAATCTTTTTTGCAAAAGTTTTAAATTTTTTAGGTTTAAAAAATATAACAAAAAGATTTAGAAGTAAAGATGTAGATAAAATGAGTGAAAATATGTATGCAACTTTTAAAAATGTTGTAAATGAAGATTTTTCTTCTCATTTTTCAGATTTTTCAAATAAGGCTTTTATTTTTTGGGGGAAAGATGATAAAGCAACTTCTTTAGAATCTGGACAAAAAATAGCAAATTTGATAAAAAAATCTACTTTTGAAGCTTTTGAAGGGGATCATTACTTTTTTATAAAAAAAGCAAAAAATATTTGTGAAAGAATAGAAAATGGAATATATTAATATAATCACACACATTGTTTTAATAATGAGTTTAGGTTGGTATTTGATAACTAATCTACAATGGTACAATTATAAATTAGATAGAGTTATCTTTAAACATCATAAATGGCAATGGCATATCACATACTTTCTTTCTCCTATTGTTTTATTTTATATCATTCCTGAGCCTTATTTTACTATTTATTTTTTTCTAGTATTTTTGACAAGTTTTGTTTTATGGAATAAAAAATTAGATCGTGGATTAGTTTTAACTTCAAGAGTTAAAAGATTTTTAGTGATTTTATTGTTGAGTGCATTTGCTATAATTTCTCTTTGTTTATCTAATCCAAATTGTACAAATTTATTTATTTTTACTCCATTACTTTTGGCTTATATTTTTTCTACACTATTAGAAAAACTGTTTTTTATCTCTTTTAAGCACAAAGGTAAAAAAAGAGTAAAAAGTATAAAAGATTTAAAAATAGTAGAAATCACTGCATCTTTTGGTAAAACTTCAATTAAAAATTATCTTTATCATATTTTGAAAAATAAATATAAAGTTTATAAAACACCAAGAAGTGTAAATACTATTGCAGGAATAGTTCTTGATGTAAATAAAGATTTACCAGCTGATACTCAAATTTATATAGCAGAAGCAGGGGCTAGAGTAAAAGGTGATATTGAAGAAATAACTATGTTTTTAGAACCTCAAATTTGTGTTATTGGAAGTGTAGGAGAACAACATATTGAGTATTTTAAAACTTTAGAAAATATCATAAATACAAAAATGGAGATTTTAAAATCTCCAAATATGAAAATGGGATTTGTACATGAATCAGTTCCAATTTCAAATAGTCAAAATATCACAAAATTCCCAAATAGTTTACATATAGTAAAAAGTAATTTAGATGGTATTTGGTTTGATGTTGAAGTTAGTGGAAATATTGAACATTTTTATGCACCAATTTTAGGAAGTTTTAATGCTATAAATTTAACAGCTGTTATTTTAGTTGCACATTATCTAGGAATGGATATTTTAGAGATAAAAGCAGCACTTACAACTTTACCTCAAGTTGAACATAGGTTGCAAAAAATAGAAGCAAACGGAAAAATTATCGTAGATGACTCTTTTAATGGAAATCTTGAAGGAATGCTTGAAGCTGTAAATATCTGTTCAAGTTATGAAGGTAGAAAAGTTATCATAACTCCTGGGCTTGTAGAATCAACTGACGAAGCAAATATACTTTTAGCAAAAGCAATAGATGAAAATTTTGATTATGTTATTTTGACTGGAAGTTTAAATACTCAACTTTTAAAAACAAATATAAATGAAAATAAAGTCTATATTTTAAAAGATAAATCAAAAATGCAAGAAGTTTTAGCAGAACTCACAAGAACTGGTGATTTAATTTTATTTGCAAACGATGCACCAAATTTTATATAAGGTTTTTTAAATGGAACACCTTTATGCACCTTGGCGATATGAATATGTAAGCGAAGATAAAATAGAAGGTTGTGTTTTTTGTCATATTGGAAAAAACTTAAAGGATGAAAAACTACAAGTAATATTTAGTGATGAATATTGTTATGTTGTTATGAATAAATATCCGTATAGTCCAGGTCATATTATGGTTATTCCTTATTTTCATACTTGTAATATCGAAGATTTGGATGAAAATGTTTGGTTAAAAGTAAGTATTAGAGTAAGACAGGCTGTTAAGCTTTTAAAAGAAGTTATGCCTTGTGAAGGTTGTAATATTGGAATGAATCTTGGACGTGCAGCAGGTGCTGGAATAGAACAACACGTTCATTATCATATTTTACCAAGATGGATTGGTGATACAAATTTTATAAGTACGATTGGTGGAACTAGAGTTTATCCTGCTTCTTTTGATGAAATATTTAAAAAACTAAAAGATAACGCTTCTAAATATTTTGTATAAATCTTTTTAAAATTTTATATAAAAATTTATCGAGTATAAAATAAGGAAAAAATAGTAAAATAATAAGAAAATTTATTAGGAACTATTTTGAAAAATCAAATTAAGAATTTCTTTTCAAACAATTTTGTTTATAAAGGAAAAGAAAAACTCTCAAAACTTACTATTTTGTCTTTAATTATTTTAAATATTTTAGTTTTATTTATTCTTGATAAAGGAATAGATTTTCAAACAAGAGTTTTAAATAATCCAATGACAAAATTCCCATACGATTGTAGAGATATTTTTACTTACAATTTAAATGTAGATGACTTTAACAACTATATTTACAATGCTCAAAATTATAATTCGAAGTATCAAAATATTAAAGATTTGGAATTAGATAGTAGATGTAGCTTAATATTTGAAAAAATAAATTCAATTAAAAAGAATATAGATATTAAAAGTTTAAAAAAGAAAAACGATGAGTTATCAAATAAATCTTATGAATTAAATAATCAAATATCATATTTAAAAGAAAATTATAATACTTTATTATTTGAAAAAATCAGTAATCAAGAAGTAGATAAATCTATTGTTGAAGGTAATTTAACAGCTCAAAATATCAAAGAAAAATATGAAAATCTATCATTAGAATTAGAAAAAATAATTAAAGAAAAAGATGATTTATCTAATAAATTTAAAGAAGAAAATTTAGTAAATGATTTAAGTTCTTACATAAATTCAAACAAAACTTCAGTATTAAATGATATTAAAAAAGTTGAAAAATATTATTCAATTAAATATGAGTTTGTAATTTTATTATTTTTAATCCCTTTAGTTTTAATCTTCTTTTATCTAATGAAAAACTATTTAAAAAAAGATAAATATGTTTTATACATCATATATAAAAACATTTTAGTTGTTACTATGATACCAACTTTAATTTCTATTTTTAGTTTGATAAATATATTTATTCCAAAGATATTTTTAGAAAAACTTTTGATGTTTTTTTATAACTTAGAAGTGCCTTTTATTGTCTATTATTTTGCTATAGCAATTGCAATCTTATTATTTATTTTTATTATAATTAGAATACAAAAAAGATTTAAAGAAGAAAATGAAAAATTAAAAAATAACAAAATATCAATGTATGATTCTTATAATAAAAACATTTGTAATATTTGTGGAAATAAAGTTGATTATATTTTTATGAATTATTGTCCTTGTTGTAAAAATCAGTTAAAAATTGAATGTAAAATATGTAATAAGCAGACCATAAGTGTATTAGATTTTTGCATGAATTGTGGAAATAACATTAAAGAGTAAATTGCTCTTTAATGAAACTTAAAATATATCTTTTTTAGCTACTATTTTATATATTGTTCCTTTTTATAAGGAAATAAATTTATTATATTTTCAATCAAACTCCCATAATACTTGACATTTAACTCAAATTAAGTTATAATCCGCGTCCACTAAATGTGGTTAGGGTGTAATTTTACACATCTAACGAGTTCTTTAAAGGAAATTAAATGGAAAAAATCAGATTAAAGCTTAAAGCTTATGATCATAGAGTTTTAGACAGAAGTGTTGCTTCAATTGTTGAAGCCGTAAAAAGAACTGGTGCTGATTTAAGAGGTCCAATCCCTCTTCCAACAAAAATCAGAAGATACACAGTTATTAAAGGTCCTCACGTAAATAAAGATTCAAGAGAACAATTTGAAATCAGAGTTCATTCAAGAATTATTGATATCATAGTTGCAACTCCTGAAACAGTAGATTCATTAATGAAACTTGACTTAGCTCCTGAAGTTGATGTTGAAGTTAGATCAATGGGTCAAGAATAAAAGAAAGGGTAATACAAGATGGAATTTATAGTTCAAAAAATCGGTATGAGTAGAACAGTTTCTGTTCCAAGTACAGCTGTTACACTTTTAAGAGTTCTTGATACAAAAGTATGTGAAGTAACTGAAGGTGTAGCACTAGTTTCTTATAGCAATGGTAAAAAATTTAACAAAGCTATTGAAGGTCAACAAAAAAAATTCAACTTATCTAAAGAGTTTAATAGATTTGCAACAATTACTGTAGCAAATGCTGAAGCTGGTGATTTAGATGTTTCTGGATTAGGTGAAGCTAAAGTAGTAAAATCAACTTTTAAAACAAAAGGTAGAGGTTTCTCTGGTGCTGTTAAAAGATGGAATTTTGCTGGTGGTAGAGCATCTCATGGTCACAGAATGGGTAAAAGAACTGGTTCAATCGGTAACTGCGAATGGCCAGGAAGAGTTCAGCCAGGTAAAAAAATGCCAGGGCAATACGGAAATACAAATGTATCTGTAAAAAATGAAATTATTTCATTTGATGCTGAAACAGGAATTTTAGTTTTAAAAGGTTCAGTATCTGGTGCAAATGGTTCATTAGGAAAAATAAAGGTTGCTAAATGAGCAAAGCTATAGTATTAAATGAAAAATTTGAAAATAATGGTGAAGTAGTTTTACCAGCAAGTTATGAAGAGATTAACTCTCACAACTTATATTTATATGTAAAATCATATTTAGCTTCATTAAGAGCAAACACTGCAAGAGCTAAAACTAGAGCAGAAGTAAGTGGTGGTGGTAAAAAACCTAAAGCACAAAAAGGTTCTGGAGCAGCTAGATGGGGTTCAAAAAGATCACCATTATTTGTTGGTGGAGGACAAGCATTTGGTCCTACAAAAAGAAACTATAACCAAAAAGTAAATAAAAAACAAAAAGCTTTAGCATTAAAATATGCTTTAAATGCACAAGCTAATAATGGTTCGTTATTTGTTGTTGATTCATTAAAAATTGAATCAGGTAAAACAAAAGAAGCAGTTGCAGTTTTAAGTAAAATAAATAAGAGAGATACATTAATAGTATGTGATGTTATTGATGAAAAAACTTATTTAGCATTTAGAAATATTAAAAACTGTTATATGGTTGAAAAGCAAGAAGTTAACGCTTATTTAATTGCTGTTTACCACTCAGTACTAATTGAAAAATCAGTACTTGATGCATTAACAAAAGAGGCTTAAGATGGCAGATATTACAGATATTAAAGCAATATTATATACAGAAAAAACAATTGAGCTTCAAGAAAATGGTGTAATCGTTGTTCAAACTAGTCCAAGAATGACTAAAAGCGGTTTAAAAGAAGTATTTAAAGAGTATTTTGGAGTAACACCTTCAAAAGTTAATTCTTTAAGACAAGATGGTAAAGTTAAAAGATTTAGAGGGAAAATTGGTAAAAGAGCTGATTTCAAGAAATTCTATGTAACATTACCAGAGGGCGCAGCTATTGCGAACCTATCAGCTTAAGGAGTAAAAAATGGCAATTAAAAAATTTAGACCAATAACTCCTGCAAGAAGATTTATGTCTGTAATGGATACTTCTGATATTACTTCAAAACCAACAGTTAGATCTTTACTTGTAAGAGTAAAAGCAGCAGCTGGTAGAAATAATAACGGTAGAATTACATCAAGACACAAAGAAGCAGGTGCTAAAAAATTATACAGAATTATTGATTTTAAAAGAAATAAATTCGGTATTGAAGGTACAGTAGCAACTGTTGAATATGATCCATATAGAAACTGCAGAATTTGTTTAGTTTCATATTTAGATGGTGATAAAAGATATATTATTCAACCTTCTGGATTAAAAATTGGTGATAAAGTTCAAGCTGCTGAATCAGGATTAGATATTTTACCTGGAAATGCAATGCAATTAAGTAATATTCCTGTTGGAACTATGGTTCATAATATTGAATTAAAACCAGGAAAAGGTGCTCAAATTGCTAGAGCTGCTGGTGGATATGCTCAAATTATGGGTAGAGAAGACAAATATGTTATCTTAAGATTACCTTCTGGTGAAATGAGAAAAATTCTTGGTGTTTGTATGGCTACAGTTGGTGTAGTTGG
This sequence comes from Arcobacter lacus, assembly GCF_003063295.1. Classification (NCBI taxonomy): domain Bacteria; kingdom Pseudomonadati; phylum Campylobacterota; class Epsilonproteobacteria; order Campylobacterales; family Arcobacteraceae; genus Arcobacter; species Arcobacter lacus. The sequence continues at coordinate 15,431 of NZ_MUXF01000001.1, read as the reverse complement.
AAATGAAGATTATACAAATATGGTTGTTGGTAAAGCTGGTAGAAGTAGACACCTTGGTATTAGACCTCAAACAAGAGGATCTGCAATGAACCCTATAGATCACCCACACGGTGGAGGGGAAGGTAAAACTAACTCTGGTAGACATCCTGTTACTCCATGGGGTATGCCAACTAAAGGTTATAAAACTAGAAAGAAAAAAGCTAGTGACAAACTAATCATTTCAAAAAGAAAGAAGTAAGGGTTTAAGATGGCAAGATCGATAAAAAAAGGACCATTTGTAGACGCACACCTAATGAAAAAAGTTCTTAGTGCAAATAGTACTAATGATAAAAAACCAATTAAAACTTGGTCAAGAAGATCAACTGTATTACCAGATATGATTGGAATAACTTTTAATGTGCACAATGGAAGAAACTTTGTTCCTGTATTAATTACAGAGAACCATGTTGGATATAAATTAGGTGAGTTTGCACCAACTAGAACATTTAAGGGCCATAAAGGTTCTGTTCAAAGAAAGGCATAAGAATGGCTAAAGCAATATTAAAATTTATTAGAGTTTCTCCTATTAAAGCAAGACTTATTGCAAGAGAAGTTCAAGGAATGAATGCAGAGTATGCTATTGCATCTTTACAATTCACTCCAAATAAAGCTGCTGGAATTATCTCTAAAGTTATAGCATCTGCTGTTGCAAATGCAGGTTTAGATCCAGTTGATGCAGTTATTACATCAGCTAGAGTTGATAAAGGTCCAGTTCTAAAAAGATTTACTCCAAGAGCAAGAGGTTCAGCTTCACCAAAGCATAAACCAACTGCACATATTATGATTGAAGTAGCTGCTGCAACTAAAGGAGACAAATAATGGGTCAAAAAGTTAATCCAATTGGACTAAGATTAGGTATTAATAGAAACTGGGAATCAAGATGGTTTCCTAAATTTGAAACTATGCCTGCAAACGTTGCAGAAGATGACAAAATCAGAAAGTATGTAAAAAAAGAGTTATACTACGCTGGAATTGCTCAAACTGTTGTTGAAAGAACTGCTAAAAAAGTAAGAGTTACAGTTGTTGCTGCTAGACCTGGTATTATTATCGGTAAAAAAGGTGCAGATGTTGAAAAACTTAAAGATGCACTTTCAAAATTAGTTGGTAAAGAAATCGCTGTTAACATCAAAGAAGAAAGAAAACCACAAATTTCTGCTCAATTATCTGCTGAAAATGTTGCTCAACAATTAGAAAGAAGAGTTGCATTCAGAAGAGCTATGAAAAGAGTTATGCAAAATGCATTAAAAGGTGGAGCAAAAGGTATTAAAGTATCTGTTTCTGGAAGACTTGGTGGTGCTGAAATGGCAAGAACTGAGTGGTATTTAGAAGGAAGAGTTCCATTACATACTTTAAGAGCAAGAATTGATTATGGTTTTGCTGAAGCTCATACAACTTATGGTTGTATTGGTATTAAAGTTTGGATTTTTAAAGGTGAAGTATTAGCAAAAGGTATTCCTACTGAAAAAGCTGAAGAAACAACTTCTAAACCAAAAAGAAGACCAGCAAAGAAAAGAGGTAAATAATTATGTTAATGCCTAAAAGAACTAAATTTAGAAAAATGATGAAAGGACGAAATAGAGGTATGGCTCATAGAGGTAACTCTTTAGCGTACGGAGATTTCGGAATTAAAGCTGTTGAGCATGGAAGAATCGATTCAAGACAAATTGAAGCGTCAAGAATTGCTATGACAAGAAAAGTAAAAAGACAAGCTAAAGTTTGGATTATGGTATTCCCAGACAAACCACTTACTGCTAAACCATTAGAAACAAGAATGGGTAAAGGTAAAGGTAGCGTTGATAAATGGGTTATGAACATTAAGCCTGGAAGAATTTGTTTTGAGATGGCAGGTGTTGGTGAAGAATTAGCAAGAGAAGCTTTAGCTTTAGCTATGCACAAATTACCATTCAAAACTAAAATTGTAACAAGAGATAGCGAAAATGAACTATACTGATTTAAAAGACAAAAACTTGAATGAATTACAAGTATTATTAAAAGAGAAAAAGGTGCTTCTTTTTGAATTAAAAGCTAAGCTAAAAACTATGCAGTTAACAAACACTTCTGAATTAAGAGCAACAAAAAAAGATATTGCAAAAATTCAAACAGCTTTAACTGCTGTAAAAGCTAACTAAGGATCTAAGTATGACACATAAAAGAGAGATTCAAGGTGTAGTGGTAAAAAGATCAGGTGATAAAACTGCTTCTGTATTAGTTACAAGATCTGTTTTACACCCAAAATATCACAAAACAGTAAAAAGATTTAAAAAATATTTAATTCACGATGAAAAAAATGAGTTAAATGTTGGTGATAGTGTTATCGCTATTGAGTGTAGACCATTGTCAAAAACTAAATCTTTTAGATTAAAGACGATAGTTGCTACAGGAGTTAAATAATGATTCAAAGTTTTACAAGATTAAATGTAGCTGACAACACAGGTGCTAAAGAGATTATGTGTATCAAAGTTTTAGGTGGTTCTAAAAGAAGATACGCAACTGTTGGTGATGTAATTGTTGCTTCAGTTAAAAAAGCTCTACCAACTGGAAAAATTAAAAAAGGTCAAGTTGTAAAAGCTGTTGTTGTTAGAACTCATAAAGAAGTTCAAAGAGAAAATGGTTCATTAATTAGATTTGATGATAATGCAGCTGTTATTCTTGATGCAAAAAGAGAACCAGTTGGAACAAGAATTTTTGGACCAGTTGCTAGGGAAGTAAGATATTCAGGTTTCATGAAAATCGTTTCACTTGCACCGGAGGTATTATAATGGCAATTAAATTAAAAATTAAAAAAGGTGATACTGTAAAAATCATCGCTGGTGATGATAAAGGTAAAACTGGAGAAGTTTTAAAAGTATTACCAAAAGAAAAAAAAGTAATTGTAAAAGATTGCAAAGTTGCTAAAAAAACAGTTAAACCTGATCAAGAAAAAAATCCAGAAGGTGGGTTTGTAAACAAAGAAATGCCAATTGATATTTCAAATGTAGCAAAAGTAGAGGGTAACTAATATGGCATCAAGATTATTTGAAAAATATAAATCAGAAATTAAACCAGTTTTAGAAACTGAATTTCCAAAAAACAAAACTTTAACAGCAAAAGTAGAGAAAGTTGTTATCTCTGTTGGTGCTGGTGAAGCTATGAAAGATTCTAAATTAATTCAAAATATTGAAGATACAATCTCTTTAATTGCTGGTCAAAAAGCGGTTAAAGTTATTGCTAAAAAATCAGTAGCTGGATTTAAAGTAAGAGAAGGTATGCCTGTAGGTGTTAAAGTTACTTTAAGAGGTGAACAAATGTATCATTTCTTAGATAAACTATGCAATGTTGCATTACCAAGAGTTAAAGACTTTAGAGGTCTTAATAAAAATGGATTTGATGGTAGAGGAAACTTTAACTTTGGACTAGATGAGCAATTAATGTTCCCTGAAGTAGTTTATGATAACATCATTAAAACACACGGTATGAATATTTCAATTGCTACTAGTGCAACTAATGATGCTGAAGCATACAGATTATTAGAATTAGTAGGAATTCCATTTACAAAAGGAAGAGCGTAATGGCAAAGAAATCTATGATCGCTAAACAACAAAGAACACCTAAGTTTGCTGTAAGAGCATACACAAGATGTTCTGTTTGTGGAAGACCTCACTCTGTTTACAGAGATTTTGGTTTATGTAGAGTTTGTTTAAGAAAAATGGCTAACGAAGGTTTATTACCTGGTGTTAGAAAAGCTAGTTGGTAGGAGATATAAGCTATGATGAATGATATAATCGCAGATGCTTTAACTAGAATTAGAAATGCTGCAATGAGAAGATTAGAAGTTGCAACATTATTACACTCAAATACTGTAGTAGGTGTTTTAAACGTTTTATTACAAAAAGAGTATATTGCTGGATTCAAAGTTATTGACGGTCAAAACAATAAAAAAACAATTCAAGTTGAATTAAAATATGATGATAATGAGAAATCAGTAATTAATGAAATAACAAGAGTTTCTAAACCAGGAAGAAGAGTTTATAAAAGTGCTTCTGAAATTAAAAACTTTAAAAATGGGTACGGTACTATTATCGTTTCAACTAACAAAGGTGTTATTGCTAATGATGAAGCATATGCAGCTAATGTTGGTGGTGAAGTACTTTGTACTGTATGGTAGGAGAGTGTAATGTCAAGAATTGGTAAAAAACCTATCACAATTCCAGCAGGAATTGAAGTAACAGTAAATGGAACACTAATTAGTGTAAAAAAAGGAAACAACGTTTCTACTGTTGAAACTCATGGAAGAGTTGGTATTGAAATTGCAAATGGACAAGTTGTATTAACTAGAAATGGTGATACAAAAGAGTCTTCTGCATTTTGGGGAACTTATAGAGCTTTAACTGCAAATGCAATTAATGGTTTACATGAAGGATTCACTAAATCTTTAGAAATCAACGGAGTTGGGTATAGAGCAACATTAAAAGGTGATGTTTTAGAGTTAGCATTAGGTTACTCACACCCAATCAACTATGAAATCCCAAAAGGATTAGAAATTACTGTTGAAAAAAATATAGTTAGTGTAAAAGGTGCGGACAAACAACAAGTTGGTCAGGCTGCTGCAATTATTAGAGGCTTTAGAAAACCAGAACCTTACAAAGGTAAAGGTGTTAAGTATACTGATGAAAAAATCATCAGAAAAGCCGGAAAAACTTCTAAGAAGTAAGGTGTAACTATGAGTAGAGAAAAAGATTTAGCAAAAAAAGTTGCTTTAAGAATCAAAAGAAAAAAAAGAGTTAGAAGTAACATCTTTGGTACTGCTGAAAAACCAAGAGTATCAATTTTTAAATCTAACAAATACGTTAGTGCACAAGCTATTAATGATGTTGAAGGTGTAACTTTAACAGCAGTTAGCTCTAAAACTATGGGTTTAAATGTAAATAAAGAAAATGCTGGAAAAGTTGCAGCACAACTTGCTGAAAATCTAAAATCTGCTGGTATTGAATCAGTAGTTTATGATAGAAACGGTTATCTTTATCATGGTGTTGTAGCAGCATTTGCTGACGGATTAAGAGCAAATGGTATTAAATTATAAGGGTTAATGATGGCAGTAAATAGAGAAGACTTTCAAGAAGCAATCGTTAAGATCGGTAGAGTAACAAAAGTTGTAAAAGGTGGAAGAAGATTCAGATTTACAGCTTTAGTTGTTGTTGGTGATAAAAACGGTACAGTAGGATTTGGAACAGGTAAAGCAAAAGAGGTTCCTGATGCAATTAAAAAAGCGTTAGATGATGCATTTAAAAGCTTAGTTACTGTTTCTATTAAAGGAACTACAATAGCACATGATATTGAGCATAAATATAATGCAAGTAAAATCTTATTAAAACCAGCATCTGAGGGTACTGGGCTAATCGCTGGAGGAGCTGCAAGACCTGTTCTTGAGCTTTCAGGTGTTAAAGATATTATTGCGAAATCTTTAGGTTCAAATAATCCTAACAACCTTGTACAAGCTACTGTTGAAGCATTAGCTAAGATAAAAGGATAAGATATGGTATTAGAAAACTTACAACCAGCTCCTGGTAGCACAAAAAATGTAAAAAGAATTGGTAGAGGTCAAGGAAGCGGTACAGGTAAAACTGCTGGAAAAGGTAACAAAGGTCAAAAAGCAAGATCTGGTTATAATGTAAAAAGAGGATTTGAAGGTGGTCAACAGCCATTAGCTAGAAGACTTCCAAAAATCGGATTTACTTCAAGAACAGTAAAACCTTATTCAATTAATGTTGATAGAATAACTCAAATTTCAACTTTAGATGAAATTACATTAGATTCAATTAAATCTGTGTATAAATTATCTAAATCTGTTGAAAAAGTTAAATTAATTGGAACAACTGCAAAAAATTTAGTAGCTAAGATTAAAGACGAAAACGTTACAACTACTGGAAAATAATTATGAGTAAAGATCTAATAAATAAGATTCTTATTACATTAGGCTTTATTTTTCTTTACAGATTACTGGCATACGTGCCAGTACCTGGAGTTAATATAGATGTAGTTAAAGAATTTTTTGACTCAAATGCACATAATGCATTAGGTCTTGTAAATATGTTTAGTGGAAATGCAGTTTCAAGACTAAGTATTATTTCACTAGGAATTATGCCTTACATTACTGCTTCTATTATTATGGAACTTCTAGCAGCAACTTTCCCAACACTTGGTAAAATGAAAAAAGAAAGAGATGGTATGCAAAAATATATGCAAATCATCAGATATACAACTATAGTAATTACATTAATTCAATCAATTGGTGTTTCTGTTGGTCTTAATTCATTAACTGGACAAGGTGGACAAGGTGCAATTTCTATTGATATGAATACTTTTATTGCAGTTTCTGCAATTTCAATGTTAACTGGAACTATGCTTTTAATGTGGATTGGTGAACAAATCACTCAAAAAGGTATAGGAAATGGTATTTCATTAATTATCTTTGCTGGTATCGTTTCAGCAATTCCTAGTGCTATTGGTGGTACAGTTGACTTAGTTAATAATGGTCAAATGAACTTCTTAACAGTAATCGGAATTTTAGTTGTTATTTTAGCAACAGTTGGAGCTATTATTTATGTTGAATTAGGTGAGAGAAGAGTTCCTGTTTCATATTCTAGAAAAGTTATGATGCAGAATCAAAAAAGAAGAGTTATGAATTATATTCCTATTAAAGTAAATTTAAGTGGAGTAATTCCTGCAATTTTTGCAAGTGCTATTTTGATGTTCCCTGCAACAGTTTTACAAGGAAGTCAAAATAAATACTTAGTTATGATTGCAGACTATCTTAATCCAAATTCATATACATTTAATATATTTATGTTTTTATTTGTTGTTTTCTTTGCATTTTTCTATGCTTCAATAACATTTAATGCAAAAGATATTTCAGAGAATTTAAAAAAACAAGGTGGATTTATTCCAGGTGTTAGACCAGGAGCAAGTACAGCAGATTTTTTAAATGAAGTTGCAGGTAGATTAACTTTTTGGGGTGCAATCTATATGGGACTAATTTCGACTTTACCTTGGCTTATAGTAAAAGCTATGGGAGTTCCTTTCTATTTTGGAGGAGTTTCTGTTTTAATCGTTGTTCAAGTTGCAATTGATACTATGAGAAAAATAGAAGCACAACAATATATGAATAAATATCAAACATTAAGTGCAGTTGGACTTTAAAATGGCAATTCCATTGAGAAAACCAAATGAGATTGAAAAACTTCGTGTAGCAAATATTGCTGTTGCAAAAACTTTGAATTATTTAAGAGATAATGTAAAAGCAGGAATGACTTTAAAAGAAGTTGATGCAATAGGAGAAAAATTTATAAGAGATTTAGGTGCAAGACCTGCATTTAAAGGTTTATATGGTTTTCCTAATGCTATTTGTACTTCTTTAAATGAAGTTATAATACACGGAATACCAAGTGATGTTATCTTGAAAGAAGGTGATATACTTGGGCTTGATATTGGTACAGAGGTTGATGGTTGGTATGGTGATAGTGCTATTACTATGCCAATTGGTAAAATTTCAAAAGAAGATGAAGCTTTAATTGCTTGTTCGAAAGACTCTTTATATTATGCAATTGATATTATAAGAGAAGGCATGAGATTTAAAGAGTTATCTAAAAAAATCGAAGACTTTATTGTTGCTCGAGGATATCAACCACTAGTTAGATTTTGTGGTCATGGTATTGGTAAAAAACCACATGAAGAGCCAGAAATTCCAAATTATTTAGAAAATGGAGATACAAAATCTGGACCAAAAATTAAAAATGGAATGGTATTTTGTATAGAACCAATGATTTGTTGTAAAGACAGAAATCCTGTTATTCTAAAAAATGGTTGGGATGTTGTCTCAGCTGATGGTTTAAGAGGTAGTCATTATGAACATACAGTTGCTGTTATTGATGGTAGAGCTGTTATTTTAAGTAATTCGGAAAATTAAGGGGAAAATGTGGCAAAAGATGATGTAATCGTAGTTGATGGTAAAGTAATAGAAGCTTTGCCTAATGCAATGTTTCGAGTAGAGTTAGATAATGGACATGTAGTTTTATGTCATATCTCAGGAAAAATGAGAATGCACTACATTAAAATTTTACCTAACGATACTGTAAAAGTAGAAATTACACCTTATTCATTAGATAAAGGTAGAATTACTCATAGATACAAATAGTATCTAAAATTTAAATAAGGATTTACTCCTTATTTAATCTTCTAAACTACATAAATTGTACTAAAGTAATATTTTTGTAGAATCACATATGACAAAATCAGTTAAGAATCAAGTTTTAAGATATTTATATAATTTAAAATCATTTGGATTTAATTATCACGAAACCTTTGAAATTTTTTCTAAAGAGATAAAAAATTTTAAATTACCAAATGACATAAATGAGTTAGAAAATAGTGTAAAGCACTGTTATTTATGTGAACTTTGTAAGGTTCGTAAAAATGTTCTTTTTGGATATGGAAATAAAAATTCAAAAATTATGTTTGTTTGTGATGAACCAACAAAAAGTGAAGATGAATTAGGAACTTTTTATGTTGGAAATAGTGGTGAATTATTATCTAAAATGATTGAAAATGTATTAAATATTAAAAAAGAAGGTGTTTATATAACTACTTTGGTGAAATGTAAAAGTTTAAATGGAGTTACAAATTTAAGCTTAGATACCTGTAATGATTATTTACTTAAACAAATTGAGTTAATAAAACCAAAATTAATAGTTTGTTTAGGTGAAAAAACTTATTCACATTTGATGAAAAATGGTGATAATTTTTTTCAAATTAGAGGCAAAATGCTGAGTTTTAATTCAATTACATTGATAGCAACATATTCGCCAACATTTTTATTGAGAAATCCTTCTTCAAAAAAAGATGCTTATTATGATATGTTAAAAATTAAGAGTTTTATGGAGGAGTTAAATTGAGACAATTATTGACTTTATTATTTGTTGTATTTGTTTTTTTAGGTTGTAACCAAAAGCAAGTTGTGCAATTAAAAATGCCAAATCAAAATAAAAGTGTTCCTACGAAAGTTAAAGAAGATAAAACAACTGTTGTTGAAGAATTTATTTCAAATGATTCTATAATTAAAGAAGAAGTTATTGATAATAACAATAATGGAAGTATGAATACAGTACAACCTCAAGCTGATGAAGAAGTAGTTGCACAACAAAGTATTAATATAAATATTGATGAAGCAAAAGCTAATGTTAAATTAGCTTTTGTTTATCCTTCAACTTTAGTTTCAAAATATGCAAAAAGTTCTTTAAATACAATTTCTGGATATTTATCATATAAACAAGCAAACTATAATTTAGTTATAGTTGATAGTAAAAATGAGAGTTATGAGAATATAAATAATGCTTTTTCTAAGTTAAAAGAAGAAGGAGTTACGGATGTTATAGCTTTATTTACTCCAAATGCTTTAAATAATTTAAATAAAATTGTTACAGATGATTTTAAAGTTTATTTGCCATTGATTGAAAAAAAAGATAGTTTAGAAAATAATGATAGTTTAATTTTTGGTTCTATCTCTTATGATGATCAACTTAAAAAATTAAGTTATTATTCAAATGGAAAAAACACTACATTTTATCAAGAAACATACTTAGGAACTAAATTAAAGAATAGTTATGATTTTATTGTTGGATATTCTACTTTAAGAAAAGAGATTAAAAATAATGAAACAAATTTTAAAAATATAGTAAATGATTCAAGATTGAGAAATTCATCACTTTTTTTAAATACAGATTTAGTTAAAAGTTCTTTGATTTTATCTCAAATGACAGTTTATGATATTAGCCCAAGCACTATTTTAGCAACTCAAATTTTATTTGATCCAATGCTTATGATATTAACTCAAGAAAGAGATAGACAAAATCTTGTTATCGCAAATTCTATTGGTGATGTTGACTCAAAATTAAAAGATGAAATAGCAACAATGGGTGGAAATATAACTTTTGAGTGGGTTGATTATTCAACTTTAGTTGGAATAAACTACCTGTTTTCTAATGGTAATTCATCTTTAATTCCAACAAAAATAGAGAATAATCAAGCAGTTTATACTCCAAGATTATTTAAAAGCACGGATGTAGGTTTTTTAGAAATTAAGTAGAAATTAATCAAGCAATACTATAAAATCGGCTTACACTTAGCAAGTGTGTCGTTTTTGTGTCAAATCGAAATTTAAATCTACTCTTTTTACATCTAGTTCTTTTATGTATTTAAAATATTTTTTTAATGTTATACTAGTATTCTCATGTCTCATCATATATGATACCCATTCCAACTTTTCACCCATAGTTAATCTAATTGAAGCAAATGTATGTCTAGTTTGATATATTGTTCTTTCTGGAATATCTAACTTTCTAAGCATTTCTTTGAATAATGTATTTATGTAATAACTACTCTTCCATGGTTCTTTATTTTTTGGTGAATAAAAAACATATTCTCTTAAACCAGTTTTATATCTTTGTCTTTCAAAGAATGGTAAAGCTTCAATAGGTAACTCAATTGTACTCATTGATTTTTTAGTTTTTGGAGTTTGTAAAAAGCATCTAGTAAATTGTTGTTTTACTGAAATAGTCATATTATTTAAATCAACATCACACCATCTTAATCCTAACATTTCACCAGTTCTCAATCCAGTAAAACAAGAAATGGCTATAAAATTACATAATCTATCATCATTATAGTCTAGTATCTTTTGTAATTCATCTTTAGTAAATGGATTTATTTCATATCCAGTATCTTTAAACTTTGGTTTACTTATTCTCATAGGTGTTTGATTTATAATTTCACCTAAAACAGCTTTTTCAAATGATGGTCTTAAAATAGCTTCACAAATTACCAATGCACTTCTATCTGTAAATGTTTTATAGAATTCTAAAATATCCAAAGGCTTAATTTCAGTTACTTTTCTTTTATTAAAAAAAGGTATAATTCTACTGTTCAACATAGATAAGTAATTTGTATAAGAAGTTCTTTTTAGTGTATCTTTTTTATCTTCGAGAACTTCTTTACACAAATCTACCACAGTTGGTATCTTCTTCATAACATCAAATTTTTTAAAGAACTCTTCATTTTTTGCATAGCTTTTAAAAAGCTTTATATTTTCTTTTGAGTATTCTAGTTTAGTTGATACTCTTTTCCCATTAATTCGTGCGTATAGCATACCGTTACGGTTATAAAATGTCATTTTAATCCTTTCTTATAGGCTAAAATTCCATTTTCTACAAATGAAATCATAATCTTTTTACCCTTAATTTGTTTTGTATAATGTATATTTTCTTTAAATCTTCCATCTTTCATCATGTTATTTAGTGTGCCATCTGAAATATCTAAAAATGCTTTTACTCCTGCCCTTTTAGTTAAATCAAATTTAGGTTTTAGCTGCTGTCTTAATTCGGTTAATTCAGTTTGCATTTCTTCCATTTTTTCAAACATTTTAGGAAGTAGGTCCAGGACATCAAAATTAACTGCACTCATTTTTAACCTCCCATTTATTACAATAAAAAGTTCCTATTTTAAAATCGCTTGAAACTCCTTTATTACATAAACCAAAACCATGTCCTGAATTAGAAAAATATAAACAATTATTACAACTTCTATTTTCTAAATCTTCTAACTCTTTAATTGCTTCATCTAACTTTTTCGGATTAATCCAAATTCCATCTATGCCATTATTTAAGATATTGTATTGCTCTTTTAATAAGTCTAATGCTTTTAAGCTTCTGTCCATTTTTTTAACCTTTTACGAGCTTCTTTATCGTCTTTTCTGCTTTTATTATAAATAGACTCTGGTACTTCCATATGCATCTCTATATATTGCTCTTCTATAAAATGTTCCTCATTACAATTAACACAATATCCACCGTAAACTTTACATCCACAATTTTCACAAGTTTTCATTTTCTTCTCCTATTTTTTCTTAATCGCTTCATCAATATTTTTAACTATAAACTCTCTACATCAATACAAGTAACTATATAGCCACTTTTATCGTTAAGTTGTTCAATTACTGCTTTCATTTTTTATCCCTCTCTTATTGTTGTTTTATATCTTGTCTTCCACTTATGCTGTTCATTCTTTTCATACCAATCTCTTTTTCTACATTTCGCTGAGCAATAAGCTTTAGTAGGAGTTTTTGTAGTGAAATCTTTTTGACAACTTTTATAAGCACATTTCTCTAAAAATATACCTACAATTCCAGATGTATTAGCTTTCTTTAGTTTTTCTCTTTTATGCCTTTTTGCACAAACTTTACAATCGCTTTTATAGCCTGTTGCAGAATTTTTATCTCTGTGAAAATTACTTATATCTAGCAAATATTTACAGTAGCTACACTGCAACTTATTATTAACTATTACCTTTTTTTTGCCTTGAGAATTTTTCTTTTGTGAATAAATCATTATATTTCTCTTTCTGTTGTTTGATTTAATTATCTCTAAAAATCCACTTAGTGAACTTTATAAAAATAAAAAAAGCCCAATTAAGGGCTTTTGGTTGGTTGTTTAACATTGATATTATTAAGATATTCAAATCGGCTAAAGAATACTTTACAAATCTTGCTAAACTAATATCTAAAGGCTCTAAAGCTACTAAGATTTTTTTAGATATATAAGCTAATTTAAGCAACTAAAATCTAAAGGAATATATCGGGCTTAGCTTATGCACCCGATAGTTAATAAAATTAATATTTTGCTTTTTTAAAATAAAAAATACAAACTAATTCCAACTAACAGAATGCCACCTAAATCTATTTTTTTATCTTTTGCAGATCTTATAATAAAAAAACTACCTGCTAATATTCCTAAACAATAAACATATTCCATTAAAACCCTTTCATATCAATCAAAATATTATCAATACTTGCTGGGTCATTTAGATATTGTAAGTAAACATCATCTGATTTATTGTAAAGCCACTTTCCTGCTTCTTCATCTGTTGCACCACGATTTAATAACTCTTGTCTTAAAAGTTCTTTTGGTGGTTGTGAATTGATAGGAGCAATATCAACTGTTATATCTTTGTTTTCTTCTTTTGGAGTAAGTGCTAAAGCATTAATATCGTTGATGTTTATTTTATTTTCATTAGACATTTTAGAATTATCTAATGTTTCCACATCTTCAATCTCTTCTTTAGTTTTGCAACCAAATTTTATTTCAGGAAAAAACTCATTTATAAAATTTGATTGTGCTCTATATCTAAGCATAAGTTCAGGCATTGTTTTCCATTTGCTACCTTGTTTATCAATTAATCCTTCTGCTTTTGCAATATCTAAAGTATAAGTCATACCTTTTAATATTTCATTTGTTACACTACAAGTTGCTTCACAATAAGCACTTTTTTTATCATCACCTATAACAGTTCTTAAACTACCTTTTATTTTTCCACTGTCATTCAATCTTGCAACTAAAAATTTAGTTTCAAAGCTTGGCTTATTGTAAATAATAAATATACTTTGGGCAACTTCCATAACAGATATATTCATTCTATTTGCCAAGTCATAAATAATAACTGCACTTGCAACATCATTTTTTAAAGCATTTGGGAAAAATGCACTTTTACTTAAGGCAGTTGCCCGTCTTTGTTCTAACTCAAATCTTTTAACTTCTAGTTCTAAAAGTTTTTCTTCTTTTTCTAAAGATACTAATTCATTTGCACTCATATTTTTCCTTTTAATTATTCATATTTCTTAAATATTCATCTGTAAACCAAGCTTTAAAAAGTTCATCTTCTCCATTTTCAAACTTAACAGAAATATATTTATCAACTAAAGCTGTATATTTTGCTCGACCTTTTTCTACAATATCAGGCATTGCAATACCACCAAAAGGTTTATAAGGTTCATAATTTGGACTTACAATCCAACCAAAATTTCTAACTTTTGGATATGGCAAATTAAATTTATCAATCACCATATTTATAGTATCTATGTACCAAGCACTTTGAATATCATAGTTATATTGACTTATACTATTTCTTCTAAATAACTCTGGTCTATGTTCTTTTGATGTTTTATAATCTAAAACTAATCCAAGTTTTGGCAACCAAATATCAGCCCTACATTTTCTATAAAGTCCTAAAGCTTCATCAAATACAATAAAGCTAACTTCTTTTAGACTTTGTTCAATATATGGTCCATAAACCAAATTAACTTTATATGCTCTCTCTTTTGCTAAAGCTATACTTCCAAGTGGAACAACTTCTTTATTAGGATTATCTTTTTTGATTTTTTCTGTTGCTACACTTTCTAATGTTTTAGTTGTAGTTTCAATATATTCATCTAATAAATGTGGTTCTAATAAAGCAGTATGATTTAAAGTTCCTATTTTAAAAGCTTCACAATCATATTTGAACAAATGTCTATTGTCATAAATAGCTACACTTAAATCTAAATCTTGAAATTGTGTAGAACTTAATCCATCTATCTCGTGATATTCTTTATTTGGCATATCAAAGAATATTCCCTCTTTGATTTTTGGTTTAAAAGAGGGGATTTCAACATCAATAACATCTCTTGGACTACTCATTATTCAACCTTTAAAAGTCTTTTTATATAGTTTCTTTTTATCTCTATATCTACACCATCAAAATATTCTTTAAATACTTTTTCAATTGAGATATACACTAATTCTTCATCAAGATTTTTATTACCAAAATGAAGAGCATCTTGTAACATTCCGACAAACTCATCAAGATTATCTTCATCTTCTTTTGTAAATTTTTCTTGTTCCTCTTTCTTTAAGAGGTCAATATCAAGACTTTCATTTTTACTCATTTCTTTTACTCCTTACTGTTCTAAAAAATATATAACCATAGGCTACAATCAACATAACTGCACCAATTAATATATTTTCCATTAGCAATACTCCCATCGATTATATTTATCTGCTAAATCTTTGAGCATTTCAAACTTAGTTATATTTAATAGCATAAACCGACCACTATCAAGATAGACTCTAATTTTCATCTTTTGCTCCTTTTATTTCTTCCCATAAATCAAAACAATTTTTTACATTTTGAATGTACTTATCTCTTTCATCATGGTTGTATTTATATTTTTCACTTATTGCTTGTATTGCTTGGTCTTGTGTGCCTCTAAAACAACCTAAACAAATAATATTTTTATCGTTATAATCTAAATAAATAGTTCTTCTTTCTACACCACAATTATGTACTAAAGGATAGTTAGTTATTCCAGTTCCTCTAAGGTCTAAACTTCCACCAACAGATAAATTATCAGGTAAAGTAGTTATTCCAGTTCCCTCAAGGTCTAAATATCCACCAACAGATAAATTATCAGGTAAAGCAGTTATTCCAGTTCCACTAAGGTATAAATTTCCACCAACAGATAAATTATCAGGTAAAGCAGTTATTCCAGTTCC